>NZ_JBMQOC010000118.1:0-11986 GCF_053550995.1 Parapedobacter sp. | reverse complement strand
TTTCATGGACCACGCCGGCCCGGTTAATAACCCATTGGCTACGCCGGCGGATATGGATGTGCTACCGCATCCGCATATCGGCTTATCAACCGTGAGTTACCTATTCGGTGGCATGGTAACGCACCGCGATAGCTTGGGTGTGGAGCAGATCATCCGTCCAGGCGAGGTAAACTGGATGACAGCAGGTAGCGGCATAGCCCACTCCGAACGATTTGAGGACCCCGCATCGTTGGCGGGCGGCCTGGAAATGATACAGACATGGGTGGCGCTGCCCGAACGTGACGAGGAAGCAGCACCGTCTTTTACCAATTACAAACCGGAACAATTGCCGATTTTCACTGACAAAGGTATCTGGATGCGACTCATTGCGGGCAACGCCTATGGTCTGAAAAGTGACGTGCATACCCACTCACCGTTATTCTACCTCCATGTTGTTTTACAGAAAGACGCCCTTTTCGGCCTACCACAACAACACGCGGAGCGCGGATTTTATGTGGTGAAGGGAGCGGTTGAGGTTGGTGGAGTTACTTACAGCGCCGGAAAGATGTTGGTATTCACCAAAGGCGTCGACCCTCGTATCATCGCTAAGGAGGAGGCAACTACACTGATGCTCCTCGGCGGGGAGCCTTTGGGCGAGCGGTTCATTTGGTGGAATTTCGTTTCTTCACGGAAAGAGCGCATCGAACAAGCGAAAGAAGATTGGAAGCAGGGACGCTTTGTTTTGCCACCCAATGATAATAACGAATTCATTCCATTGCCTGCCGATAAATCCCGGCCGTCCGACAACCCACCACGGCCGGAACCACTATCATAAGCCCGCACGATCCGGTCGATACCGTGAATCGGTTTTCGTACCTTTGCAGCATATGGAAGAACACGATAGGATAGGACACTGGAAAGCCGTATTATTTGACCTGGATGGTACCCTGATTGACTCGGAATGGTTTTATTATAAGGCTTGGCGGAAAGCACTGGAGCATTATGGGTTTGCACTGGATGGCGATATGTGGCAACATGAATTGGCCGGCAAAACCGATGGCCAAGCCTTGGAACACCTGCATAACAATTATGGCTTTACGGTAGACAAGACAGCATTCTATGACCGTACACGCGCGCTCATTGCGGACCTGCATGAGGTAGAGACCGTATCGCTGATGCCGGGTGCAACCGATCTGATCAATTTTCTGCACAAACGGAAGATTGTTATGGCGGTAGTAACTTCCAGCAAACGGGAGGTCGCCAACTACCACTTGGAACGGAATAACCTACGCCACTTTTTTTCGACGGTGGTGAGCCGTACGGATGTGCACCAACCAAAGCCGAACCCAGAACCTTACCTACGTTGCGTAGCCCAACTGGGATTTGAGCACGACGACTGCCTCGTGCTGGAAGATTCCGTAACGGGTGCCACCGCCGCTAAGGCTGCTGGATTAACCTGCTTCGGTGTGCAGACACACCTGCCGATTAGGCGTGCGTTGCCAGCAGATCGATCCTTCGACAACCTGCATGAAGTAAGGGAGTTTCTGGAATCGCTCGTTGCCGGCTAAAAGCCTTCATCGACCAACACTTTATTGACAGTGGCGCCCGTGAAATTGCCCGCCGCCACGGCATTGGCAACCGACCGCATGGGACTGGCGTTGTCTCCACATGCATATATTCCTGCAACGGTTGTTTGTTGAGAATGGTTTACTTTGACGTGACCATGCTCAGTGAGTTCGCATCCTAATGAAACGGGAATATCGGAATGTTGGACAAAAGGAACGGCGGCATACAGGGCGTGGAACGGCACCGTGTTACCATCCTCGAACACGACGCCTTCAAGGCGGCCGTCCCGATGAACTATTTCAATGACGTTGGCATCGATAACCTCGATGGCGTGTCGCTTTAAACCCGCGAACTGATGGGATGTGAACGTCGGAGCACCCGAGGTAAGGATAGCCAGTTTATCGGTGAGGTTATTTACAAGCGATGCCAAGTGAAACGCCCGGTCTCCATTTGCCAGAATGCCTGTTCGCTGGTCACGGAACTCGTACCCGTGGCAATAGGGGCAATGGATGACAGAAATGCCCCAACATGGAGCAAAACCCTTGATATTAGGTAGCCGGTCTTCGATCCCTGTTGCGAAGATTAACTTTTTCCCAATAGCGATAGCACCCGATTTCGTGGTAATTGTGAAGCCACCGGTGGTTTTTACCGCACCTAGCGCCACGTCATCCAAGAAATGTACTGTTCGATACCGCATTACCTGCTCGCGTGCCTTCCTGCCGATAGCCAACGGTGCCTCGCCATCCTGAGTGATGAAATTGTGCGAGTGCGGCGTTTGCCGATTGCAGGGCAGCCCACTGTCGATAACCAACACGTTTCGTAAAGAACGGCCCAACGCCATTGCAGCCGACAAACCGGCGTAGCTTCCCCCAACAATGATCACATCGAAATAATTAGTTCGTGCCATCCGGCAAAGCTACACAATAATACGCAACTATGTTGCAACAAAAACATCCAAGTGAAATAAATATTTGCCAATACCGTCTTTTAGTTCCGCCGTTATTACTATTTTTGGATAGCTGGTCGTTATACACGACCATTACGAATCGAATTAACCGACAAGATGGCGCCGACAAAAAAAGAACTGACTCCCGAACAGCGAGACGAATTACTCAACACCTTACGTGAACGATTTGAGAAAAACATGCATCGCCATAAAGGCCTCGATTGGCGTGAAATACAAGCGAAGCTTGAAGCTAAACCGGGGAAATTATGGATTCTCGATGAGATGGAAGTGACCGGTGGCGAACCGGATATCGTGGGCTACGACAACAAGTCGGCGACCTACATGTTCGTTGACTGTGCTGCGGAAAGTCCGAAGGGCCGCAGGAGCCTTTGTTATGATCGTGTTGCGCTCGAATCGAGAAAGGCCCACAAACCGTCGAACAGCGCCATAGACATGGCAACCGAAATGGGTGTGGATTTGCTTACCGAGGAACAATACCTCACTTTGCAGCAACTGGAAAGGTTCGATACAAAAACATCCAGTTGGTTGAAAACACCCGATGGTGTTCGTAAGCTTGGTGGCGCCATTTTTGGCGATTGCCGTTTCGGAAGGGTATTCGTTTACCACAACGGTGCCGACTCGTATTACGGCGCTAGGGGATTCAGGGGCATATTGTATCTCGAATAAACAATCGGGTCAGTTTGAGGTTAATTTGAAAAATAGCATATAGATACCATCATGAAAAACTCCCGTCGCGATTTCCTGCAAAAACTGGCCGCTTCAGCTGCCACCCTCCCCTTTCTCTCGTCTTACCATACCTTTGCCAACAGCGGCTTGCGGCCCATCACATTATCCCAAAGTCCGACGCTAAAAGTGGCATTAATGGGGCTTGGCGGCTACGCTTCGCGGGTCGCGGAGGCGATGCAATCTTGCAAACGTGCCAAAATAACGGGGCTCATCAGTGGAACCCCGGAAAAATTGGCCGATTGGGGCAACCGATTCGGTGTGCCTGAGACAAGCCGGTATAATTACGAAAATTTAGACCGCATCAAAGATAATCCGGAAATTGATGCGGTATATGTGATTACGCCCAACGCGCTCCACCACGACCACGTAATCCGCGTAGCCAAAGCAGGAAAACACGCCATTTGCGAGAAACCAATGGCACTTAACGCCAATGAAGGGCAAGAAATGGTAGATGCCTGCACCCGTGCTCGCGTAAAGCTGTTGGTCGGCTACCGGATGCATTTCGAACCGAAGACGGTAGAAGTGGTGCGGATGCGAGCTGCGGGTGAATTCGGTAAGATAAAGTTTTTCCAGGGGCAATGCGGCTTCCGGATCGGCGATCCCAATCAATGGCGATTGGATAAAGACCTCGCCGGAGGCGGCGCGATGATGGATATCGGCATATACGCCATAAACGGCTCGCGTTATATGGTCGGTGAAGAACCGATATGGGTAACTGCCCAGGAAACTAAAACGGATTCGGTAAAATTCAAGGAAGGGGTCGACGAAACCATCCAGTTCCAACTGGGATTCCCGAGTGGCGCTGTGGCATCATGCCTATCCACGTATAATATGAATTACCTGGACCGCTTTTTCCTCAACGGTGAAAAGGGCTTTGCGGAAATGCAACCTTCCACGGGTTACGGCCCCATCAAAGGGCGCACCAACAAAGGTGAACTTACGCAACCGCATGTGACCCACCAGACCTTACAAATGGACGCAATGGCCGGTATCATTTTAGATGGCGATGTCCCCATCGTACCCGTAGACGGCCATGAGGGGCTGAGGGACCTCAAAATTATCGACGCTGTTTACCGAGCCGCTGCAACAGGCATCAAACAGGAGCTGGAATTGGGTTAATCAAACGGTGGGTGCAACTTATTTTCTTACACCGTTGGCCATGTGCCCGATTTCTTGAGATAACGGATGGTGCCATAATAACAGGCCAATACCAATACGGCAATCATAAACCACGTGTTCCGCGTGGCAGCATCCCATGTCCAGTGGGTGTATTTGAACACCAATATCACAACGATACAGAGCATCCATACCACTTGCGTATTATATTCACGCATCAGCCAGCGTCTCCAGGAGAAATGCATACCCGAAATGGTTTTTCCCAGTCCGATAGGATTGATTAGCCACCTGTGCACCCGCTTTGTATAGGCGTCGAAGTCGCTTCCGAACTTATTCCGTAAAAAATGTTCCTCGGCCAAAACGATGGCTTGGTAAATGAACAGGAACAGCGGTATGAAAACCAGCATATAAAGCATGGAATTGACCAGAATGCCCACGCCCACAAGCATTAAGATATTACCCACATAAAGCGGATTGCGGCAATGCGCGAAAATACCATTCGTTACCAATGTATTGGCATACACTTTCTTGTCTTTGCCGCCCCGAACGATGTAAGCCAAAGCTATGGTAGCACCGCGGATCAGCTGCCCCAATATGGTAACCAGCAAGCCGATGAGTAAGGGATAACGATAATAGTCGGGACCTAAGGCCGCCTCGCTGAAAACCGGTGCAAACGGGATGAATAGCGCCAAGTAGAGAAAAATAAATAGAAAATTCCGGTACTTGAAAAAAAAGTTGCCTATCTGAACCATGTTACTAGTTTTTAATGGCAACGAACCCGGAGAAATTATACCATTTGAAGAACACTTCGGTATGGCTGAAACCTGCTTCCATTAGCATTTTTATGTTTTCACTCAATTTATAGGGTATCAACACATTTTCAAGGGCTTCCCTCTTCTGTGAGATTTCGAGCTCACTGTAATGGTTACGGCGCTTATAATCGTAATAGTATTTGATGAAATTGCGGTTGAACAGGCTGTCTTCCGCCAGGATTTTCTCGGAGATGATGAGTACCCCTCCCGGATTGAGGCCCTCATAGATGCGTCGGAGCAATTTTTCCCGGTATATCGGGCGTACGAATTGCAAGGTAAGGCAAAGGATGACCGCCGAAGCGTTCTCGATGGAAAAATCCTGGTGGAGATCGGCATTCTTTAGTTCATAGGCGCGCTTAAGCTTCGCCTCTTTTAATTTTTGGGTACACTTTTGGAGCATGTCTTTCGAATCGTCTATCCCCACAAAACGGATACGCTCATCCACCAATGGGTCCAAATGCAGAAAAGTTGTCCCTGTTGAACACCCTAAATCATACACGTTCGTGTTTGGCATCGCAAACTCACACGCTTGCTCGATGATCATTCGCTGGATTTCGTTGTAATAAGGGACGGAACGCTCCACCATATCATCAAACGCATTGGCTACGGTAGCGCCAAACTTAAAGTCCGAAGGTTTCTTGATTACCTCGTTAAATACGTCATCCTTTTTTTTCGTCATACAATTTATCAGGCTACATCATTTGAATGGCGACCAAAGTAGCCGCGAAATCTGGAAAGAATCTGGAAATAAAGAACCGGAAAACGTGCTAGTGTTCCTCCTTAAAATACACTTTATAATAACTCATCCCTTTTTCTTCGTCAAACCCCTTTTCAATATACTCTCTTTTTCCGTGCACATAGATATGGAAGTTTTTATCCAATTTCAACACACTTTTGTATGTCGCGTTTGCTTTCTTAACGGCTCCGGGCGCAATATCAAACTGCTCCCCGAAGGGCGACTCGTGATCGGTTTCAAATTGCTGGCGATAGTCACTGAAGAGGGCTGCCGCCTGCGGATTACCCAACACTTCTTCTTCAAACTCTTTTGCGTTGAACGTATCTTTTTCCTTGAAGTAATCCATAGAGCGGTTCAGCAAATCGATCTTATCGGTACGCTCCAGTTCAAATGTTTCATCCAACCCTTTATCCACGAATGTTTTGTAAACCTTCAGGAAATTGCCGGTTTTATGGAAGTCGTCGTTGCGTATACGAACCCCCAGAAAGCCATCTTTCCAATAGGCGGCTTCTTGTTGTCGGTTGGTTTGGTCAATGGCCAGTACTTTGTACCCCTCTCCCTCTTCGGTATGGACAATGACACATCCCTTATCGAGTTTATTGATGTTGATAGCTTCCCGCTCGTACCCCAATTCAAAGGAACTTTGAATCGGCGACACCTTAAGGAAAGGCTCCTTGCTTTCGGATTTGAATATCCCGATGGCATCATGCTCCTCCCCCTCCAATTGCAGCCGGTTCAGGTGGGCTACATAGAGCTCCCCGCCTTTGATATTCGCGTGGTCCGAAGCCTCAAATAGGTGTTTGCACAACTGTTGCCCCAACGAATGGAAATCCAGTTTACCTTCAAAAAACGACTTTGAAAAATGGTATACCTCATTCAGTTCAAGTGTTCCACTAGCATGGGTGAGTCGATATACTTCGTTTACCTTCGCAAATGGGCTGAGAAAATAATGTGTGAGTAGCTTCGTGAGTTGTTCATCTTCCAAAACAAGGGGCGCATCACTGAGGGCATAAAATTCGTCGCGTAATTTATTGCCCACGCGGTGGACAGCCAGTTGGTTGATCGTTGTATCGGTATAGTAAAACATCTTCTTTGTTATTATGAATCGCATTCAATCATCATGGGGAATTTTTTCCACCGGAAAACCATACCGACGGGCAGTACGTGGGAAAAAATGAATGGCGGCTAATCTTAAACAATGCGCATTGATTTGATGCGGCGAAGATAACAATTGAGACGCCTTTTTCACACAAAGTTGTTTAATTGGGATAATTATTCCATTTTTGAAAGGTAACGAATTGACAAAGCCAAACCATGGATACAACACCACTACTCCCCGTCCTTTCTGCCGAAGAGCAGCGTGTATTGGGCGCCTTGATGGAAAAATCTAAAGCAACTCCTGAATACTACCCGCTTACCCTCAATGCACTGGTCGCCGCATGCAACCAGAAAACATCCCGCAAACCGGTCGTTCAATATGACGACAACACCGTTATAACTACGCTTGATGCGCTCCGGAAAAAAGGGATGGTCTCGACGGTGGTTGGCGGTTCCAGCCGGGTTACCAAATACAAACACAATTTTGCGGTTGTATATCCCGTCATTCCAGCCGAAATCGCCATCATCTGCCTTTTGCTGCTACGTGGGCCACAGACGCCGGGCGAGTTGAACACCAATTCAGGTAGATTGTACGAGTTCGAATCACTCGAGGAGGTACAGGCCTTCCTCGATAAACTGGCCGAAGCTGACCAGCCGTTTGTAAAACAACTACCTAAACGCGCGGGACAAAAAGAAGCCCGCTATATGCAACTGCTGGGTGGCACGGCGGCGCCGGAGGATGACGATTCGATCACGGAAGGCGTGGACACTTCCTCGGGGCTGGCGCCACGTTTGGCAAAAGTGGAAGCCGAACTCGCTGCTTTGCGGGCCGAATTTGATAAATTGATGCAGGAATTATCCTAGCAGTACGATATGTTAAAGTGCCGGTAAAAAACCAAAATGAATATATAGTTGTTATATTTATGGAAGTAATGGAGTAATAATCCCGCTAGTTATGGAAACAAAATCAGTGGTTTATAATCGCATACTCATCGCCACCGATGATAGCGAGTGTTCGAAAAAAGCATTGCAGCACGGCTATAGCCTTGCGAAGACCATGGGTGCATCGGTTGCACTCATCCACGTCATCGAACCCGCCGCACCGACCAATTACGGTGCAGACCCTTTGATGGGACAGCAACCGATCATTATTCCTGAGACCACCGAGATACAGGAGGAAAATTCCAAATCCATGCTAAATGAAATAAGCAAGGGGTTTGAAGATCTCAAAGAGGTCTTCACCTTCAACCGGATCGGCAATCCAAAACAGGAAATCCTTACGGTTGCAAGTGAATGGGCCGCGGATCTCATTATCATGGGTACGCATGGGCGCACCGGCTTTGACCACTTCATTTCGGGCAGTGTTTCGGAAAGTGTCACGAGGAGGGCTTCCTGCCCCGTATTGGTCGTTCCCGGTAAGTGCTAAAGGAGAACAGCCTCGCTAGATGCCGAATGTAACAAGGCCCCCCATGGAATGTTGGGGGGCCTTGTTCTTGTTGGGGGAGATGAAGCCGCACGGGCATTATTCGGCATGCAACCAAGCTTTCTTGGCTAACAATTCGTCTTCCGTTTCGCGGACATCCTCGTCATCGACGCAGCAATCTACCGGACATACCGCAGCACATTGGGGTTCATCGTGGAAACCCACGCACTCCGTACATTTATCCGATACAATGTAATAAACTTCATCCGATATGGCGGCTTGTTCTTCATCGGCATCGAGCGTAGTGCCATCGCCAAAATCAATTACCCCACTCAGGCTAGTTCCCTCAGAGAACCGCCAACTTACCCCTGCATCATATATTGCATTGTTTGGGCACTCGGGCTCGCAGGCCCCGCAATTTATGCATTCATCAGTTATCTTAATTGCCATCTAACTCTTACGCTTACGTATATGATAAAATAAAAAAACCTATTTTTGCAACTTGATCAAAAAGTTCACTACAAAATTAGTCGTCTTTTTGTTGCTAAACAAATTTAAAGGCAAATATACAACAAATATTACGTAACGACGACCTTAATATTCGCATTTTGACAAAGAAACAACGTATAGAGGCATTCACCAAACTGGGTAATTACCTACTGTCAGACGTTCCCGAATTACATCAGGTGGTTGAATCGGCTTACCGCAACAACCCCTGGTTTACGACGCAAAACACATACCGGGCATTGAGGGCTATCGCCCAACAGTTATCGGACGAGAAGCTCCGAACCTGGCTGGCCCCCTACCCCTTCGATACGGATACCGATAAGACCGCTGGGCTGGTACTGGCGGGCAACATCCCGTTGGTGGGTTTCCACGACATCCTCTGTGTGCTCGTAGCGGGATTCAACGTATCGGTGAAGATGGCAACAGTAGATCCTGTACTTACCCCTCACCTATTGGCCAAGCTACAGGAAATCGAACCGGGTTTTGCCAAAAAAATAAACGTAACTGACCGCTTGGCCGATTTCGATCTTGTCATTGCTACGGGGAGCGATAATAGTTCGCGGTACTTCAACTATTATTTTGGACATAAGCCACACGTCATACGTCGAAACCGGAATAGCGTTGCCATCCTGTCTGGGATGGAAAACGAAGAAGAACTACGACGACTCGGTAGCGACATTTTTGATTACTTCGGTTTAGGCTGCCGCAGTGTATCCAAATTGTTTGTGCCGCAGGGTTACGACTTCGCAATATTCTTTCGAGGCATCAGCTCATTTTCCGATATCATCAACCATCATAAATACGTTAATAACTACGATTACAACAAATCCATCTACCTGATCAATGGCGATACCCATTTTGATAATGGCTTCGTATTAATCAAACCCGATGAACGGAATGCGTCGCCGCTGGGGGTGCTTTACATGGAAACGTATCCATCGAATGGAACCCTCGTGGACCGGCTGAATGAACTGGCCACCCAACTGCAATGCGTGGTCAGCCAAAAACCATTGGCCATTGCTACGCCGGTGGTCGGGTTTGGCCAAAGCCAGCAACCGGCCCTCGACGATTATGCAGATGGTGTGAATACCTTGGATTTTTTGGCGGCCCACCGATGAAGTCTTTATCTTTCACGTAATAATGCTAACTTTGTACACCATGTATGTCATCAAAGTCAAGGGCGTTGCCAAAATACCGGATTATGTCCAGCTTCGCGATGACGCATTTACATTGCTGGCTTATTTCCGGGTAGATCGGCCGGATAAGTCCCTCGAAAAACTGGGGATGGGCGAAAAGGCTGCCGACATCATGGAAATTGTCAAAGAAATGCCTTTCGGACAAATTAGGAAATTAGAACTGTAACTATATGATCGGCGATACGGTAATCACACTCAAAAATGTTGATATCTACCAACCCAAACACCTCGTCCTCGCTAACGTGAACCTGACCATTGATAAAGGTGAATTCGTTTTCCTTATCGGCCAAACAGGTAGCGGCAAGAGTAGCCTGCTCAAAATCATTTACGGCGATCTGCATATTGCCAGCGGTGAGGGGATGGTTGCCGGGTTCGATCTGAAGAAACTCAGCGAACGTGAAGTGCCGTTCCTGCGCCGCAAGCTGGGCATTGTTTTCCAGGACTTCCATTTATTGACTGATCGCACCGTCGAAAAGAACCTGGCCTTCGCCCTGCGGGCAACGGGCTGGAAAGACAAAAACCTAATCAATAACCGGATGCTGGACGTGCTCGAAAAAGTCGGCCTCCGCTCCAAGCTCAAAAAAATGCCGCACGAACTCTCGGGTGGTGAGCAGCAACGGGTGGTCATTGCCCGTGCATTGCTAAACAATCCCGAAATCATACTCGCCGATGAACCTACGGGGAACCTCGACCCCGAGACCTCAGAGGAGATTGTTCTCCTGTTGAAAGAAATCAGCCGGGGCGGTACATCCATCTTGATGGCGACACACGATTATCAAATCATCCGAAATATGCCCTCGCGCATCATCAAAACAACTGATGGCATGCTGCAGGACAATGTGTCAATATAGTTCCGTACTTACGGCATCCACCTTTACGAATACGTCACTTTTAACATGTTTCATGACGAGATACTGACAGGGTGACCGAATTTTGCCAATGGCAGCGAAATTGCGGTTACAAGCGGCAGTTGACAATCCTATTTGATGACAGCGATGGCAAGGAATAAAAAAAAACAAAACCTCGACGATAATAACGATATGATGGGAAACCAAGATGCCCCCGTGCCGGAAACTCCGGAAACGGATGCTACCTTAACCAAAGAAGATTTGGTTGCCGACGAAGTGGAAGCAACGGCACAGTTGCGTGACGAACTCGGTGCGGCCAATGACAAGTACATGCGCCTGTATGCCGAGTTTGACAATTACAAACGCCGGGTAGCAAAAGAGCGTATCGAACTGATGCAATCGGCCGGCAAAGATGTCATTGCCAACCTGCTGCCCGTATTGGACGACCTGGACCGGGCATTGAAAGCCTTTGAAACAGCTACGGAAGTCGCCCCGATACAAGAAGGCGTTTCGTTGGTCACCCAAAAACTTAAAACCATTTTGACGAACCAAGGACTGAAAGAGATGGAATCTATCGGGAAACCTTTTGATGCTGACTTGCAGGAAGCGATCACCAATGTGCCTGCTCCCAGCGATGACTTGAAGGGCAAAGTGATTGACGAGATTGAAAAGGGTTATTTCTTGCACGATAAGGTGCTGCGCCATGCAAAAGTTGTTGTTGGAAGTTAATGGATAAGTAAGCATGGCAAAAAGAGACTATTACGATATATTAGGCGTTTCGCGCAATGCCGATCAGGCCGAAATCAAGTCGGCCTATCGCAAACTGGCTATCAAACACCATCCCGATAAGAATCCGGACAACAAAGAAGCTGAGGAGAAATTCAAAGAGGCAGCTGAAGCCTATGAGGTATTGAGCAATGCCGAAAAGCGCCAGCGGTACGATCAATTCGGTCATGCCGGTGGTCCTTCCGGAGGCTTTGGCGGAGGGGGTATGAATATGGAAGACATATTC
>NZ_JBMQOC010000117.1:0-25680 GCF_053550995.1 Parapedobacter sp. | reverse complement strand
GGGTTTAGCTTCAATGTGCTCCTGCAGGGCACTACGGGCTATAGCTTCAGCGTAAGAGGCAGCGGTATCGAGCCTTTCCAAAGCCAGTTCCAGCCGATACACCTGGAACGGTGGACCCCGGAAACGGCGTCAACAGCACGGTTCCCGCGGTTGACCACCAACCCGACAACCATCAACAGCCCATCGTCGTATATGTCTGATTTTTGGCTGATTGATGCCACCTACCTGCGGCTGAAAACCGTGGAGCTCGGCTATCAATTTCCCGACCGGTGGTTGCCGTTCAACATGAACAATGCGCGGCTTTACGTCAGTGGTTACAATTTGCTGACCTGGACGAACTATTCGCTCTACCAGCAAGATCCCGAAGTGACCTCCAATACGGCTGGCGACGCCTACCAAAATCAGCGGGTGATCAATTTAGGTGTTCAAATCGGGCTCTGATTAATCTGAACAAGTTATCTGACCACGTAAACGAAATACAATGAAATTCTCCATTTTTTCTGTGCTGCTAGGGTTTCTCCTGGTAGCGTCATGTACCAAGACTTTTGAAACGCCACCCCACCCGGGTAGAATGATCAAAGATTTTACATTGGAAAGCGGCCAGTACGGAACGGCTACCATTTACAGTGGGGGCGATGTGTCTAAAGTACTTGTCCGGGTCGATCCCGCGACGGATTTGACAACAATCACGCCCATCATCACCGTTTCCGACGGGGCCACCATCAACCCCGCGTCGGGAACACCGATCGATGTCTCGGCCACCAAGTCGGCCACCTATACGGTTACCTCCGCGTCGGGGATCAGCCGCCAATGGGAAGTCGAATTCAGGGTATACGAATCGGGCATCACCGACTACGATACCTACAGCATCGCGACATCTACCGGCACGGTGCTGCAAACTGCGGGCGATGCGGCGTTTAATGAACGGTACTGGGCTAATGCTACCTTAATGGTGGCAGGACCCGATCCAGCGGAGGGCGAGAACCTGAAGCGGTGGCAGGAGTGGGACATCATCTATGAAACTTCGGTAAATGATGTGCGGTTTTATAAAATACGGAACTTATATAGCGGCATGTTCCTTCATGCCGCCACCTCCGGTTCAGCCGTGGTACAAAACCTGGAACTGAAAACCAACCCGGACTTGCAGCTGTGGCGGATCGAGGAGTCGACCGACGCGGGGAAATACGAGATTTCGAACAAAGCGAACGGGCTATACCTCACGCGCAGCGGTAGCGCCGCTACGGCGGTAACGATCGTCAATGCGGAGCAGCGGGGAACGGACCAGCAACGGTGGGCAATCACCAAACTCCCCAAAGACAGCTACCGCGACGGAGACGTGACCCGGTTTTTCGCGCGGACAACGGGGTCGGTGGCGTTCGATCAGGGCACGAGCGTACCCCTTTCGGATGGCCGCGTACTTTGGGTTACCCAGGATGCCTGGCACGAAGGGAACCTCACGGCCAATGGCCGGCTATATGGCGATCGCTTCATCTCCTATACCAATTCTATCATTATCCAATCGACGATGGATAACTGGGACCCGAAGTCGCCGATGATGACGCGGCAAGGAGCCAGCCACAACATCGGTAATATATGCCCCATACCCGATAACGCTAACCGGAACTGGGTGGGCCCCGGTGTCGAATTGGGCGACTATGTATACCTCCATGGTGGCGAAGGCTACGGTCTTGACGATACCGACCAAGCTATTTACAAACTGAAAAAGGAATCCGGTAATGAATGGAACCAGGTTGAGCGGCTGGCCATACCCAATATGACCGGTCAGCTAGACATCAGGTATAAAGATGGCATGGTAAAGTCGGACGACGGGTATGTGTATGTTTACGGCGAACGCGCTAAGCCGGAAACGTTTGGATTCAATACATTGCTCTACGTGGCACGTTTTGCCCATGATGACCCAACGAACTGGACGTTTTGGGATGGAACCACTTGGGCCGACGAACCTTCCACTACATCGGCAGCCGTGATCAACGAAGGCAACGGCACCAACAATATTGCGCTTTTAAACGGCAGGTACCTCCATTTAACCATGGACCAAGGCTTCTATTGCGGCATTCCGTCGGTAAGCATGTATATTTCCACATCCAGCAGTCCCACCGGCCCATTTACAGAGCCCGTCAAGGTGTACAGTTTTTCGGAGTATTACAAAGGGTACAACGCGCGGGTTTACACGCCGATTATCCACCCCGTGTCGCAGAATGGCAAGGATGAACTGCTGCTCACATACAGCATCAATTTCGGTGCCTGCGCGGAGAACAACGAAGGTAACGTCAAGGAAGACGACGGGAATCTCGATCCGTATTTTTACCGTGTGAAGGGTGTGCGTGTGCCCTACGAAATGATTGGTTTGTAAGTGTACCTGGCACGCATCGAATATGATCACATCGTATCAGGCCATGCCTTTCCGGACCAACATCTTGGAAGAAAAACAAAAGAATAAATGAAAAGACAACTGCATTTGATATTCCTTTTTTGTATAGCGGGCATGCCGTATTCGGTGATGGGCCAGGATGCTTATTTTATTGATGGCTATCATGGTGGAATCTATGGGCACTACCCCAAGGGGCAAACGGCCTTTATGGCGGACATGCTGAAACAATATCCCAATTGGAGCATCAACTTGGAAGTGGAACCCGAAACCTGGGACGTGGTGAAGCTACGCGACCCCTCGGCATACGAAGCCTTCAAAAAACTGTTTGAAGACCAATCGGTCCGTACGGGGCGTATCGAGTATGTAAATCCCACTTATGCGCAGAGTTACCTGTTCGCCACTTCCGGCGAAAGTAACATCCGGCAGTTCTCGTACGGCATGGAGCTGGTCAGGAAACATTTCCCTTCGGTCGTATTTACCACGTACGCTGCCGAGGAGCCTTGTTTCACCAGCTCGCTTCCATACATCCTCAAATCGTTCGGTTTTAAGTACGCCTCCACCAAAAACCCCAACACCATGTGGGGCGGTTATACCAAGGCCCACGGTGGGGAGCTGGTCAACTGGATAGGCCCCGATGGTACCGGCATAACGACCGTACCGCGCTACGCCATCGAAGACCTCCAGCCGGGCTCCACCTGGCAGAGTATCGCGTGGTACAACAGCAAGGATTACATCCGGAAAGCACTCGAAGCGGGAATAGCGAATCCGGTAGGGATGACCATCCAGGATGCGGCGTGGAGCAGCGGATGGAATAAGGGCCCCTGGCTGGGTCAGGACACGGCCACGTTTTATACGCCTACGTACTATAAGACCTGGCGCGACTACATTGCCAATTATTCCATTGGAACGCCCGAAGAAGATTGGCATTTTACCCAAGAAGATGTGCGGACCAGTCTGGTATGGGGGAGTGAAGTGATGAATACCCTCGCAAAGGAGGTGCGGAAGGCTGAGAACGATATCGTCCGCGCCGAGAAAATGGCCGCCTTGGCATCCCTCACCGGAAACATGCGGTGGCCTAAACGGCTGATCGATGAGGGGTGGATTAAATTGCTGCTTTCGCAGCATCACGATTGCTGGATTGTGCCGTATAACGACCTCCAGGGCGGGCGCACCTGGGCCGATCACGTAACGGAGTGGACGGGGGTAACGGGCCAGAATAGCCAAGTGGTCATCGACCGGTCGTTGAACGCCATGATCGGCGAGTCCGGGCACCGGGCCATCAGATTATTCAATACGCTGGCCGCCGACCGTAACGAAATAGCCCGGGTAAAGGTGCCCTCTACTTGGCGCCGCACCGCTTGGGAGGTGGTCGATCGGGAAGGCAACGCTCACCCCACCCAGTTGATGAAAGAAGATGGGCACACATGGATGTTGTTCCAGGCTAGCGTCCCGTCCTTCGGCTATTCCACCTACACCCTCCGGGAGGCCGAAGCAGTCGTCCGGAGCGAGCTGTCGTTTAGGGAGGGACAGGGTAAGTATATGCTGGAGAGCGACCTGTACCGATTGGTTATCGACCCCCGGAAAGGAGGTGTGATAGAAAGTCTGGTCGCCAAGCAATTGAATAACAAGGAATATGTCGATACCACCAGTCCGTGGCATTTCAATGAACTCAAAGGCTACTTCGGCGAGCAGGGGAGGTTCCTCTCCAGTACCGACCAGCCCGCCCGGGTACGGGTAGTGGAGCAGGGACCGCTGATGCTCCAAATAGCGATCGATGGTTTTATCGGCGAACACCCGTTCACCCAAACCATCCGGGTTAAACACCGGGAGGAAAAAATAGCGATGCGCGTGTTTATCGATTGGCAAAACAATCCAGCTATCGGCGAAACCGGCATCGCGTTCAGCAACGAGAATCCGAGGAAGACCTTCTATGACGATCGGTATAAGCTGCTGGTCTGTTTCCCGGCGGCCATCAACGATCAGCAAATCTATAAAAATGCGCCTTTCGACGTGACTAAAAGTCAATTAGAAGACACCCATTTTAATCGGTGGGACCAGATCAAACATAACATTCTATTAAACTGGGTGGACCTTGGAAGCAATGGCAAAGACCACAGTTTGGCCTTGTTTTCCGACCACACGACCAGTTACGTGCACGGAGAAGACCACCCGTTGGCGTTGACCCTCCAGTACTCCGGAAAAGGACTTTGGGGCAGAGATTATGCCATTACCGGCCCAACCGATATTTCGTACAGCTTGATGCCGCACGCGAGCCGGTGGGACAGCGACCGGATATGGACGAAAGGCGAAATTGCAAACGAGCCGCTCGTGGCTACGTTGATCGACGGGCAATCCGGTGGTGCAACGCAAAAATCGTATCTTTCCATCGAGGGTGACGCATACGAAGTGGTGTCGACCGAGATGAAAGGCACCGACCTATACGTCCGGCTCTTCAACGCGCAGAGCGACGGCGCCGACAAGCAAATCGCATTCGCGGGAAAAGCGGATGCGATTGAGTGGGTGGAGTTGAGTGGTGAAACGGCCGAAACGGCATCGTACCGAGCTTGCGACCAAGGAATAGCCATTACCGCCCGTATCCCGCGTTTCGGAATCCGGACCATCAAACTCAGTAATGCCAAGATAGAATAAGAAACTGATGTTTCCGTTGATTTCCTCCTTGATCAATTACCTGTTTGGCACGGATGTCACCTGGCCCATACCTACTTTTGGATTTTTTGTCACCCTGGCATTCGTGCTATCCTATGTGGTGTTCCGTAGCGAATTTGTCCGTAAGGAGCGCACCGGCCAAATTCGAGCCATTGACCGGAAAACCTGGGTCGGGACGCGTTTCAAGCTAATCCTGGTTTTGGGATACGCCCTGCTCGGTTTTATCGTGGGGTATAAGGGATGGGAGCTGTTTTCGGGGCGCAGCAGCTGGGTGGCTGGTATGGTGTTCATGCTGGGGGTGGTGCTGGTCCTGTTCATCGCGAAGCGGAAATCGTTGCTACGGCCGTCCCGGCTGGAAATACAGACCGTGCGACCCAGGGAATTGTTACCCACCATGCTGCTGTGGGCAGGGGTGACGGGCTTTGTGGGGGCCCGTGTTTTTAACGTGTTTGAAGATGGGGAACGACTAGGTACCCATGGCGTTATGGGGCTGCTAGATGCTGGCGGACTGACGTTTTGGGGTGGCCTGTTCTTCGGTGCGGCATGTTATTTCTATATCGGTATCCGTAACGGCATGAATTGGCGGCACCTTGCGGATATCGGCTCGCTGGGGATGCTCGTGGCCTATGGTGTCGGTCGCATGGGATGCCATCTGGCCGGCGACGGTGACTGGGGGATGGTGAATACGTATGCAAAGCCCGTCGAGTGGCTGCCCCAATGGGCGTGGTCGTCCCGGTTTCCGCATAATGTGATCAATCAAGGGGAGTATATAGCCGGTTGTTCCGGTCCATACTGTTCGATATTGCCCCATGGCGTGTTTCCGACGTCCTTGTATGAGTCCGTTGCGATACTGTCTGTGTTCGGTGTGCTGTGGATGGTGAGGAAACGCATCGAGATACCGGGGATGATGTTCGTGATCTACCTCGTGTTGGCCGGTACCGAGCGTTTCCTCATTGAATTCATACGCGTCAACTATAAATACCATGTGTGGGGGATGGCCTTGTCGGAAGCGCAATTGATCAGCCTTTTGCTTTTGCTGCTGGCCGTGGTCGTGGCGGTTTACCTCTTTGTGAGATACCGGATTACCGCTGCCCGGTAACGGCCCCGGCGAGCCGATGGCGGGAAGCAATTAACGCCAAACGGCCCACGGAAGGATATCGGTATCTGTGCCGCCGTTGAGAGATGGGATACCTCAATAATTATCGCCTTGTACCGGCCGGATTCCGTTGATGGAAGTTTGCAGGTCACTTGTATTACCTTCTTTGACCACGGAGGATTGGACGTTGGGCTCGAGTACAACCGCTTTGACGTCCGAAAGGTCAGGGATGCAGCGCAATGGTTTTCGCAATGGTTTTATCGAGTATCACGGCCGAAAGCGCCGAACCTATTGCCACCGATACGGTCAAATTCCTTCATCTGCGAAAGCGTTCGTTTTCCGGATATACGCAAAATGATGATCATAATTACATAGGCGAGGACGCCAATAATCACTATGCGAAGTAAATCTTGCCAGTTGTTGAATAATAGATTTTCCATTTGCGCTTCGAAAAATGCCTCTCGTATCGCTTTGCTGTATGTTGATGTTAACGATGCTCGGGCACTGTACCAAGCCGCTACATCTATTTATACTAGCGGGATAAAATGCGGTCGGTTTGAAATAATTGTCGATAACCAAGTCATCATCACGATAAACCTGCTGAGTGGTTGCAAAAGTAGCGAAGCAGCTTGCCTTACCCGTTGTGATTTGCTTTCGTCACGCTTGGTCTGTTTGTTTTTAGCGGCGTTCGTGAACTCCCAATGATCGGTGCTACTATAGGTTGGATTAACAGCATGAGCATCAGGATCCGGTCAGGAATTTCAAGAACCGGCGCGCTCTTATTTTATTTTGTCCTACATAATCACAATAAAAATATGCATTTTTGCCACATCATAGGTCGGATTCTATCAAAGCGGAAATGGTAAGCAAAAATTTAAGTAAAGATATCGAGAAAATCGCACCTTCCACCATGGCCGATGTTGTGGAGGTACGTTTGCGGGAATATTTGAAAAGGAAGGCATTCAAGCCGGGCGACGCACTGCCGAAGGAATTAGAGCTGGCCGAGGCGTTGGATGTGAGTCGTAACGTGTTGCGGGAGGCGTTGAGCCGATTGCGCATGTTAGGTATGATCGAATCTAAGAAGAAACGAGGGATGATTTTGGCCGAGCCCGACGTATTGGGCGGTTTCGAGCGGGTAATGGACCCTTTGATCCTCGATCAAAAGACGCTGAAAGACCTGTTCGAACTGCGGTTGGTTCTGGAAATGGGGTTAGCCGATGTGCTGTTCGTCCGGATGACGGATCAGGATCTGAAGGAATTGGAACAGATCGTGAAAAAAGAAGGAAACCAAGTGCAATTACCGTTTAAAGTGAAATATGAGATTGCCTTTCATGGGAAACTCTACGAGATGAGTGGAAACGACACGCTAATGCGCTTCCAGAATATGCTGCTGCCCGTGTTTGAGTATGTGGTGAGCGAAGAAGCCAAGTTGAACGGGGAAGCGAAAGTAGGAACAGTAACACACCGTGATCTCTTGGAGCTGCTCAAAAAAGGTGAACCCGAGGATTTCCGCCAAGGAATGAAAGCGCATTTGCAACCGCATTTTGAGCGGATAAAAAAGTAGGATAAATAAAGCAATTAATTCAAAGTAACTAGTTATTCCAAGCAATTATGAAAAATACCGGTCGATTTTCACTGTTTTTATGCTTATGGATATCCTTCAGTGGCCAAGTGTTGGCTCAGGATCAACCCGACACGCTACGGGTATTGGCTATCGGTAACAGTTTTTCGCAAGATGCTGTTGAACAATACTTGCACGAACTGGCGGAAGTTGCCGGCAAGCCCCTTATTATCGGTAACATGTACATCGGTGGGGCGCCACTATCGCTGCACTGGAGCAACGTACAAGGAGATAAAGCCACGTACAGTTACCGGAAAATCGGTGCGGATGGGGTGAAGGTGACCCGCGATAAGGTAAGCATACTGACGGCATTGCAGGATGAACAATGGGATTATGTGTCGCTTCAACAGGCCAGTTCACTATCGGGAAAGGCCGATACCTACCGCTTGCCGCTCCCGGCATTGCATCGGTATATCGATAGCATAACCGCCGGCCAAGTAAAACACATCTGGCACCAGACCTGGGCTTATGCCGCTAACTCAACCCACAAGGGTTTCGCCAATTACGATAACGATCAACAAACGATGTACCGGGCCATCATGGAGGCTTCCGCTAACGCGGGGAAATTGGTGCGTATAGATTTGTTGATTCCATGTGGAACCGCCATCCAAAATGCGCGGACCAGTTTCATCGGCGATAACCTCACGCGCGATGGCTATCACCTCGACCTGCACATTGGACGCTTCGTTGCGGCTTGTACGTGGTTTGAAGCGTTATTTGGCCAGGAGGCACCCGTAAACCGCTACCGCCCGGACGGAGTATCCGAAGCGCAGGCCGAAGTGGCCCAGATGGCCGCCCATGAGGCTGTGCAACAGCCGTTTTCGGTCACAGAAATGGATGCCGAGCCCATATCGCCCTAAGTAGGTCGCACGATCGCCAGCTAGCCGCGGCGTAGCCTCAGATCAATTGTAAAAAAACCAGTATATATTTGGAATTGTAAATCTAAAGCTTTTATATTTGTCGATATGTTCTACATATAATATAAGAGCATTACTGACCAACTATAATATGGTAAAACGGTTTTCATCCTTTTTATATCTTCCCGGCCGCCTTCGCCTCATGCGATATGTGCTGTTGCCCCTCTTTTTTTGTTCACTATGTTTCGGTGATAAGTTACATGCCCAGGAACTAAATCGGATGGTGTGGGACGAACTCCCCCCAATCCCTTCCCAATCAGGCGATGCGTATGGCGAAGGTTTGGCTGGGCACTTTGTGGGCCTGCATAACGATGCCCTGCTTGTCGCTGGTGGCTCATATTTCAATGGGAAAGGGCGCCCGTGGAATGGAGACAAGCGGATTTTGAGCGATGCTATCCATGTGCTGGAGTATCGAAGTGGTGGAAAATACCAGTGGTTGGATACCGTTTTCCGGTTACCAGCTGCCCGGGCATACGGAGCTTCTGTCAGCACGCCCGACGGGGTTATCTGCATCGGGGGGGCGGACTCGTCCAACTATCACAATGAAGTGATTTTACTCCGTTGGAGTAAGGCTAATCATGCCGTCTCCATACGGAATCTGCCAGACTTACCTGTGCCGATGGCCTATATGGGGGCCGTGTTGTTGGATAATGCAGTTTATATTGCGGGCGGGGAAGAGTCACATGCAAAGGGACACGCTACCAAGGCCTTTTATCGACTTGATTTGGGACAAGACGGGAATAGCGACTGGCAGTGGGAAAAGTTACCCCCGTGGGATGGGCCGGGCCGGGTAATGCCAGCCGTGGCAGCACAAAACAATGGGCAATACGCTAGTTTATTCCTTTTCAGTGGCCGGGGAGGCACCGCGGAGGGAGAAAAACTGTTTTATGATGCGCATGTTTACGATACACGGACTAACCAATGGAAACAGCTTCAAGACATTCGGTTGGGTGATGGCTCGGTGAGGTGTTTAAGCGGTGCTTCATCCGTTGCGGTTGGATTAAATCATGTGCTTGTCTTTAGTGGAGCAGATAGTGAAGACCACCGGCGGTTTAGAAGGGTCCAAAACGCGTATAGAAACTCGGCGAACAGTACCGAACGGGATCGTTCGCGTAGGGAGTTGAACGAAATAGTTGACGGCCATGCAGGTTTTTCAAGCGAAGTGCTCGCATACCATACGCTCACGGATAGTTGGATAACCATCGGGGAATTTCCCAGAGCCGCACCGGTAGTTACGCAAGCTGTGTGGTGGCATAACGAAATCGTTATCCCGGGAGGGGAGGTTGCCCCCGCTTTGCGTTCACCGATAGTGTGGAAAGCAAACCTGGTGGCTAAAGAGTCGTCCGTGCTAAATGCTTGGGATTATTTGTTTATCGCACTCTATTTCATTTCGATCCTCTATATCGGGTATAAATACAAGAAGAATATAAAAACCACGAATGATTATTATAAGGCTGGCGGTCGAATCCCCGGCTGGGCCTCCGGTATGGCTATATTCGGCACATTGCTGAGCGCAATTACATTTCTTACGACGCCGGCCAAGACATTCAATGAAAGCTGGATTTATTTTTTGCCGACCATCAGCAGCCTGGTCGCTGCCCCGTTGGTTGTCTTTTACATTCTTCCCGAGTACTTCAAGATCAACGTCACAACCGCTTACGAGTATCTCGAAAACCGCTTCAGTGCTGCAGTACGCATGCTGGGCAGTCTGAGTTTCCTGTCGTTTCAGCTAGCCAAATTCGGTATCATGTTGTTGCTGCCGGCGTTGGCGATATCGGCTATTACGGGTATAGACGTGATGCTGTGCATCATTGTTATCGGTTTGTTTTCGACGATATATGGAACATTGGGCGGAATCGAAGCGGTGGTTTGGACAGAAGTATTGCAGGTAGCTGTGTTTTTGCTTGCCGCCGTGCTGAGCATCGGTGTTGTCGTGTTGAAATTAGATGGTGGAATGGGCGACATTATTACTGTAAACCGTGATTTTGGAAAGTTTGATTTCGTTAACTGGGATGTAAGCCTTACTGAGATTACCGTGTTTGTTGCGATTTCATACTGGATAGGTGGCGGATTGGTGCCCTACATCGCTGACCAGACCGTGATCCAAAAATATTTAGTGACCAAGGATTCCAAAAGTGCGGCGAGGGGTGTTTGGATAAACGGTGTGTTGATTGTGCTATCTTCGGTTTTATTCTTTGCCATCGGAAGCGCACTTTTTGCGTATTACCATGCTTTCCCCGAAAAGTTAAATCCCGCGTTACCGACACAAGAATCTATCTACCCGTGGTTTATCGTCAATGAGTTGCCGGCGGGCGTAAGGGGGGTTGTCGTGGCGGGCATTTTCGCCGTGGCCATGTCTACCATCAGCAGTACGATGAATAGCATGTCTGCCGCGGTGGTAACCGATTTTGCCCGTTTCGTATCCATTACCCAAGGGAAGAAACTGTTCATTGCCAAGGTGGTCTCTGCGATGTTTGGTATTATCGGGACGGTGATCGCTGTCGTAATGTTCATTTACGAGGTAGGTTCGTTGTGGGATATGATTAGGCGTATGACCGGGTTGCTCACCGGGGGGCTGGCAGGGCTATTCCTGCTCGGGATTTTTACAAAGCGGGCCAATCATGCGGGGGCTTTAGTTGGCTTTATCGGTAGCGCGGTGATTCAGTATGTTGTAAGCCTGCATACGCCGATACATTTTATGGTATATAGCCTCACGGGCATGTTGTCGTGCTTTGTAATCGGCTACCTAGTAAGTATGGTATATCGACCGGAGCCTACACAACAGGCGCCGGTAGCAAATGATGCTAATAGCTAAATGGAAGGAAAAACGATTATAGAACCCGCACGCAAGCTACCGGTTACAAGGGAAGCCGATGTCGTTGTCTGTGGTGGTGGCC
Organism: Parapedobacter sp.; assembly: GCF_053550995.1. NCBI lineage: Bacteria > Pseudomonadati > Bacteroidota > Sphingobacteriia > Sphingobacteriales > Sphingobacteriaceae > Parapedobacter > Parapedobacter sp. The sequence continues at coordinate 14,090 of NZ_JBMQOC010000117.1, read as the reverse complement.
CATCGGGATTTGTGGCCGCTATTGCTGCCGCTCGTAATGGGGCCACGACGCTGCTATTGGAGCATTACGGGTTTTTGGGTGGCATGGCCACTGCGGGCTTGGTAGGCCCGATCAGCAAGTTTAATTTCGGTGGTAAACGCATTGTTTCGGGCATCCCGGAAGAATTCATTGGCAGGATGGCGGAAAGGGGTGGAGCGATCATTGACCTGCCGAGCGGCAACGTACCGTATGATCCTGAAGTATATAAGTACACGGCATTGCGCATGGCAGAAGAAGCTGGCATGGATATCCTGTTCCACACCCATGTGGTGGGATGCCTGGCAGATTCCCAGCGGCCGGGGTCATTGACCCACGTGCTGATTGAAAATAAGTCTGGAAGGCAAGCCGTTGCCGCAAAACATTTCATCGACTGTACGGGTACGGGCGATGTCGTATCCCGCACGCAGCTACCTTGGGAAATGCGCAATAGGCGTGAGGGGGAGCTTCAGCCCATGTCGCTTTACTTTCGTGTGGGCGGGGTTGATACCACGGCGTTTAACCTGTTAATGGCGGAAGACGGTGTAAAGTATGCGGATGCCGGACTCAAAGCGTTGTTGGCCGAGGAAGTGGAAGCAGGGCGGCTTTCCAATTTCGGAGGCCCATGGGCCGTACACGGCAGCACCCTACGCGATGGAGAGCTTTCGATAAACGCGACGCGGTTTCGGGGCAATGCTGCAGACGGGGATGATGTATCGACTGCCGAGCGCCTATTGCGCGAAGATGTGATGCGTATGGTGAAGGTTTTTAAGGAAAAAGTACCGGCAATGCGGGATGCTTACCTGATTGACACCGCAACCCAGGTGGGCATACGGGAGACCAGGGGCATCATAGGGTGCTACACGATGACGCTCGACGATATGGTACATCCAAAAGCCTTCGAAGACACGGTGGCCTATGGTGGGCACCCGGTGGATATTCACCGGGCTAGCGACAGCAAGCAGGATGTGAATTTCCTTCGTGCGCCCTACCCAATCCCTTATCGGGCAATTGTGCCGCAGGGAGCCGGCAATGTATTGGTGGCCGGAGGGTGTGTCTCAGCAACACGCGAAGCATTCGCTTCCATCCGGGTGCAGGCACAGTGCATGGCGTTGGGACAGGCCGCCGGAACCGCTGCAGCGATGTGTGCCGAACAGCAGCTCACGGTAACCGAATTGGATGGAAAATCAGTACGAAACGCATTGCGTGAACAAGGTGCCGTGGTGTGACGCCCACACAGGCCTAACGATGGATAAAAATGGACCAACGACGGACAATAGCAGATGATATGAAAAGAGGTGTAATAAGCACGGTTTTATTTTTTTTGGCGGTGAATGTAGGTTTCGCGCAGGAGGTTCCGAAACGGCGCCCACCCTTCGAGACGATGGTTTGGATGGACAATGAACGGGGGATGAAAAGCCACCGGATACTGGGATTAACGATGAGTCAAGCAGGCGTTTTGCTCGCTTTTACGGAAGCGAGACATGACGGAAGCGACGAAGGGCCACACGATTTGGTATGCAAACGTTCACTGGACAATGGAACGACCTGGCCGTCGGAAATTATTATTGAAAAAGGCGATGGTAGCTTTTGGACATCCCAAGGCGAACCGGGCAAGCTGGAGTCTTGGGCAAACCCGGTGGCAGTGACCGATCGTACCAATGGCCGTGTATTCATTTTCTATGTGCTCAATGAGGGTGAATATAAGGGCTACAATACACAGCGGATGACCCGTGTGTTTTATCGGTACAGCGACGACGAAGGATTAACCTGGGGCGACCGAGTCGAAATCACCGATGTTTTGAATGTCGGGCCTGACGGCAAGCCTCATGTCGACCTCGATGGCGAGGCCATCAAAAACCGCGATGGTTTTGCATGTGATTATTTGGACCGGGCGTTCCATATGCCCGGGCCGGGGCACGGTATCCAGTTAGCCGATGGTCGGTTACTCATCCAGTTCTGGCATCGTAGGGCCATTGGACGGGTAACGCCGGACGGCACCCATGCAACGACCCCGATCAGCGATCGGCTCTATGGTTCTTCGGTCGTCTATAGCGACGATCATGGCGAGAGCTGGACAAAAGGAAATGATACGGGGCTTGGGCACCGTGCAACAGAGGCACGCGTGGTTGAACTGGCCGACGGGACGGTAATGCTGAATGCCCGGATGCACAATAAAGGGCGGCGATGGGTGGCCCGCAGCCATGACGGCGGGGAAACCTGGCAAGATGCCTATGAAGAACGCACCGTGATGCCATATACGGCGGTTGATTGCGGGTTGATACGTGTACAGCCGCCGACCGCGCCCGACTCGACGGCCGATTGGCTGCTTCATTCCCACCCAAATAAAGTGGACAAGCGCGAGGGACTCACCGTAAGCCTAAGCATGGATGGCGGCCGAACCTGGCCCGTAAGCAAGTTGTTATACGGGTATGGTGCGCAGTATTCAGACTTGATTCAGCTAAAAGATGGAACGATCGGGCTACTGTATGAAAAAAAGAACAACCACCCCGGTAGCACACTGGGTGGGGGGATTTCATTTGTACGGTTCGAACTCGATTGGTTGATCGATAATATCGAATAAAGATGAAGAATAACGTAATCAGCATACTATTTAGCTTCTCTTTGGTCGCGCTGGCCGGGGCGGCGATGCCAAACTCAACGCTTCCCGATGACCACCCGGTTCCAAACGTCGTCATCATCTTTATGGACGATATGGGCTATGGGGATTTGCCGGCTTATGGGGCGACCCAATATGATACGCCGAATCTGGACCGTCTTGCCGCGGAGGGGATGCGTTTTACACATTTTTATGCGGCGCAGGCCGTGTGCAGCGCTTCGAGGGCAGCGCTGCTTACCGGATGCTATCCCAATCGTGTGGGTATTACCGGGGCATTAGGACCGACATCCAAAATCGGCCTGAATCCGTCCGAAACCACCATCGCCGAAATGCTAAGGACTGAAGGCTACCGCACCGCCGCAATTGGAAAGTGGCACGTGGGCCATCACCTGCCTTTTCTTCCGCTCCAACAGGGCTTCGATGAGTACCTTGGGCTCCCTTATTCCAATGACATGGTGCCTTTTTACTACGATGGAACGCGTAATTTCCCTGCAGGTCAGGAACGTAGGGCGGCGTATCCCGAACTGCCCCTTATCAAGGGAAACGAGGTGGTGCGGAAGCTGACTTCGCTGGAAGACCAGTCAGAACTGACCACCCGCTACACGGAGACAGCGGTCGATTTCATCGAGCGGAATCGGAATCGGCCGTTCTTCCTATACTTGGCCCATTCCATGCCCCACGTGCCGCTCGCCGTATCTTCGAAATTCGAGGGAGAGAGCGAACAAGGGTTATATGGCGACGTGATGATGGAGATTGACTGGTCGGTGGGTGAGATTGTCCGCGCGCTGGAAAGGCAAGGGCTGTCGGACCGGACGCTGATTATATTCACATCTGATAATGGACCTTGGCTGAACTTTGGCGACCATGGTGGGTCTACCGGGGGGCTTCGGGAAGGTAAAGGCACCAGCTTCGAAGGCGGGCAACGGGTGCCTTGCATCATGCGTTGGCCTGGGATGATTCCTGCGGGAACGGTCTGCGGGAAGCTGGCTTCTACGATTGACATCCTGCCTACACTGGCCGTCGTTACCGGAGCGGAGCAACCGGTAAACCAAATCGACGGCGTGAATATATTGCCATTGCTCCTTGGCGATCCGGCAGCAAATCCGCGGGATCATCTTTATTACTACTATGGGAAAAACAACCTAGAGGCAGTGAGAAGGGGTAAGTGGAAATTGGTGCTTCCGCATTCCCACCGCTCATATGAGGGCGTTGCTCCAGGAAGGGATGGAATGCCCGGCGATTACGGCCGAGGTAAAACGGAACTTGCTCTTTACGACCTGCGGCGGGATCCCGGTGAACGGTATGACGTGTCTTCCACGAACCCCGATGTGGTAGACACGCTGCTCGAATTGGCCGCACAGGCACGTGCTGACCTAGGGGATGACCTTACGGGCCACGCAGGGACCGGCAGGCGGCCTGCGGGAAATGTGGAAGATTAGCCCTTGACAAACGGTAGGGGTTGACGAAAAAAAAGAAAGATTGATTCACGAAAAATGAGAAAGAATAGACAAACGGGTTTGAAGGCAATATTTATTCTGGGATTTTTGACGTTTTTTATGGCCGAAACAAAAGGGCAACAGGCCCCTAATATCCTAGTGCTTATCGCTGATGATTGGGGATACCCAAATGCAGGTGTTTATGGAGACAACGTTGTCCATACTCCCAATTTTGATCGGATTGCTAAACAAGGGATACTGTTCACAAAAGCATTCACAACCCCATCGTGCTCTCCTTCGCGAGCCTCTTTGCTTACTGGCCAATGGCCCCATCAGCTAGAGGAAGGGGTTCACTTAAAGGGGTTCTTGAACAAGAAATTCCCCAATTATGTAGAACTGTTGGCCGAACAAGGTTACGTGACCGGCCATACCAAGAAAGGCTGGGGCCCGGGAACGTACCAACTTGGCGGTTATGAGCATAATCCGAGTGGGCCAAGATATCCCGATTTCGAATCATTCTTTAAGAATATAGCGGATGACCAGCCTTTTTGCTTTTGGTTTGGAAGCCATGACCCCCATCGGCCTTATAAAGAAGGTAGCGGAGTGAAATCGGGCAAATCAATAGCTGATGTAAAAGTCCCTGCTTTTTTGCCCGACAACGCCGTGGTAAGAAGTGATATATTGGATTATTATGATGAGATCGAACGGTTTGACAGCGATGTTGGAAAGATCCTTTTGATTTTAGAAGCAGCGGGTAAACTTGATAATACATTGATTGTTATAACCGGCGATAATGGGATGCCTTTTCCACGGGCGAAAGCAAACTTATACGATGCGGGCACACGCGTACCGTTAGCAATATCATGGCCTGCCCGGATAAAATCGGGACAGCTTTGCCCGGACTTTGTCGGCTTCATTGATCTGGCCCCTACCTTTTTAGCAGCGGCCGATATCCAAATTCCCGATGCAATGGTGGGGACAAATTTACTCCCATTCATGACAGGAGAAAAAGTTGTTGCCAGACGTGATAAGATGTTTATGGAACGCGAGCGGCATGCGCGTGTCCGCGAAGGGAATGTTGGTTATCCATCACGGGCCATTCGTACAAACGACTTCTTGTATATCCGGAATTTCAGGCCTGACCGTTGGCCCGCGGGTGATCCGGAATTCGGTAGCGTGCGCTTCGGCGATATTGATAAATCGCCAACTAAAGATTATATGATGACCCACAAGGATGACAGCGAAGTAGCTCCGTTTTTTGAGCGGGCGTTTATGAAAAGGCCGGTAGAAGAGCTTTACGACTTAAGGGTTGATCCGGACCAGCTCACGAATGTTGTCGATGTAAAGCGTTATGCGGCAGTTCGCAGGAAATTGAGAAAATCGCTGGATCGCTGGATGGAAGAAACCGATGACCCCCGTGTAGATAATGGTGGGGATTATCTTGAGGATTACCCCTATCAATAGAACGTTGTAAGTTAATGACCTTCTCAGTTTGTGTCATAAACCTCAGATAGCCGAATGTTTATAAAATTGAATTTTTTTTGAAATGTGATAATTATGTTTTTATATTTGTCAATATGTTGGTCATAATTACTTTATGATTTGGGGTGGGTGCGTTAGTGCATCACTCCAGCTGTAATTTAGATAGCATAACCAATTAAATAATCATGAATAGAAAATTACTGAGTTGGCTGATTTTATGTGGGATGCTCACATTGCTGTATCCGGTTTTCGGTCAAAGTACCGATTATAAGATAGTCGGAAAGGTGACGGATGCCGAAACGGGGACGGCTGTCGCGGGTGTTAGCGTTGTGCACGGAGGAACTGCCATCGCTACGAAAACTGGTAGTGATGGTCAGTACGTACTCAACGTGCCGAATTTGGACGGTATGCTGAGCTTTTCACACATTGGTTTCCGTATCGCCGAAGTACCGATAAGCAATCGGACGACGATTGACGTAGCGTTGGAAAAGGACGTAACAGCGCTCGACCAAATCGTCGTTATCGGTTATGGCACCCAGGAACGGAAGGATTTAACGGGTTCGATTGCATCTGTTTCGGCCGAAGAAATAAAAAATCAGCCTGCAGCCAGTATCGACCAGATGTTGCAGGGCAAGGCCGCGGGTGTAACCATCGCCCAATCAAGCGGCGCACCGGGGGGGCGGGTGAATATCCGGATACGTGGTGCAAGTTCGATTAATGCAGGGAACGAACCGTTATTCGTCATCGACGGTATTCCGGTGTATAACAGCAGTAAGGATCCCAGCGGTACGTCGTACGATACGTTTACACCTACAAACGCGCTGGCATCTTTAAATCCAAACGATATTGAATCGGTAGAAGTGCTAAAGGATGCTTCCGCGACGGCTATTTATGGCTCACGGGGGTCCAATGGGGTAGTGATTATCACGACAAAGCGGGGCAAAGGGGGCGTGGCCCGGGTGAATTATACCGGTTACTACGGAACGCAGCAGTTGGCAAGAAAGCTGGATTTGATGAATGGCCAGGAACATGCACGGTTTCTGAACGACTGGGCCGGGGCTAGCGGCCTCAATCAACCCTTCCCCGACCCGGATGCGATCGGCGAAGGTACAGACTGGCAGGAGGAGGTCTTCCGGACCGCTCCGATCCAGAATCACCAGGTGTCGGTTTCCAGCGCAAGCAGCAACACAAAATATTACATTTCTGGAAATTACTTTAATCAGCAGGGTATTGCCTTGAATTCCGGCTTGGAGCGTTACGCGATCCGGGTGAATGTGGATAATAAGTTGTCCGACAAGATTACGTTCAGCCAGTCGCTTACCTTTAACCGTACGATCAACCGGTCAGTCCCCACCAACAGTGCGGGGGGCGATAATATACGTTCGGTGGCGGACAAGGTGTACGCGACATCGCCAACGATTCCGGTATTCGACGAAAATGGTGTATACGTAGATAATTGGTATGGCTCAACCAAAGCAGAAAACCCGGTGGCCGCCATTAAGACCATTCAGAATAGGCTCCGCGGGGACAATTTATTAGGTAACGTTTCCCTGGATTACGACATTATTAAAGGGCTGGCATTTAAAACGTTGCTCGGTGTTAATTTAATGAACCGGGCGAACGAAGAGTATTATCCGCGGGAAACGACCTATATCGGTGGGCTGCTCGGCGGCCTTGGAGTGATTTCCGACCGGCGGATCACGAACCTCCTGAATGAAAATATTTTGCGTTATACCAAGACCTTCAACCAAGTACATGACTTGGAGGTGATGGGAGGGTTTACCTGGCAGACGGAAAAAATTGCCGGTGCGTCTACCCAACCGTCGGGGTTTCCGGACGACCGGCTTGGCGTCAATTCCATAGGAAGTGCGACCAATGTTCCCGAAGTTGCCTCGTCGCGCAGCGGCTGGAGCCTTGCTTCTTGGTTAGGGCGCATCAATTACCAGTATAACCAAAAATTCCTGTTTACCGCGACGTTCAGGGCCGACGGATCTTCGAAATTCGGGAGTGGCAACAAATGGGGGTATTTTCCCTCCGTAGCATTGGGTTATCGTCTTTCAGAAGAGGCTTTCAACAAGTCCCTGAACGTTATAGATGACCTGAAAATCCGCGCCAGCTATGGACTTACGGGCAATCAGGAAATTGGGAGTTACCAGTCGCTCGCACGTTTGGTGACCAGCGATATTTACATTATTGATAACCAATTGGTATCCGGCGCCAGCCAGGCAGGTCTGGCCAACAGGGAGCTGAGGTGGGAAAAGGCCAGCCAGTGGGATGTCGGTATCGATTTGTCGATGTTTGGTAACCGGCTGCGGCTGGTGGCCGATTATTATACGAAAAACACGACAGATCTCCTGTTTACGGTGAATTTGCCGGCCTACTCGGGCTTCAGCTCGGCGCTCTACAACACCGGAGGGTTACAAAACAAGGGATTGGAATTGAGCCTGGGCGGCGACATTCTTACGGGGATGTTTACCTGGAGTGTAAGTGCCAACTATTCCCAGAACCACACGGAGGTAACCTCCCTGGGTAGGTCGGCGTCTACCACCCTATTTATCGGATATGCCCCTGGCGCTATCCGGGGTTATTTGTACGATGGTGTTTTCCATAACCAGGGAGAAATCGACGGCCAAACGGCGCAGAAAGGGGTAGAGCCCGGCGATGCGAGATACAGGGATGTAAACGGTGATGGGGAACTTAATGCGGACGATCGTGTGATCCTCGGCAACCCGTTGCCCGACGATGTTTTCGGCTTTCATAATCATTTCAGTTATAAGGGAATTACCCTTAGCGTGTCCCTGCAGGGTGAAATGGGAATGGACTCCTTTAACAGCATATCAAGCTTTGACCCTTCTACCGGCAGCAGCAACAAATCCAGAAAATTGCTCAACAGGTGGACTCCAGAAAATTCCGATAGCAATGTTCCCCGTGCGGGGGTGCGCAATTGGTTCGCCAATTCCAGCTATATGCTTGAAGACCGTTCATACATCAAGATACGCAACGTTCAGCTGGGGTATGATCTCCCGGTGAGCGTTTTGCCTTGGGCGGGCCGTGCAAACATCTACTTATCGGGTCAGAACTTGGTCACTTTCACCAGCTTCCCGGGATATGACCCTGACGGCGGCAGGCATTACCCTACGGCCCGAACCATTATTTTCGGTGTGAATCTCGGTTTTTAAATCAATCCATAAAAAAGACCATGAAAAGAAATAATAAGCTCGTTAGTGCCTGTTTGTTGGCAGCGGTAAGTTTTACCACCTTGTCATGCGAGAAATTTTTAGAAGAAAAGCCGTACAGCTTCCTGGCTCCGGAAAACTATTATCAGAGCGAGCGCGATTTGTTCGCATCACTTATCGGCGTATACGAAGGTTTGGGCGATAACAGCCAGACGTTCCTTGCACGGAGGCTGCATTACCTGACGTGGTTCACGTCGGGAGAGGCGCTTTCCCCTATTTTGGCCAACCAGCAGCTGCTGACCAACTATACGTTTACGGCCGATCACTCCGATATCAACAGCGTGTGGACGGAAATGTATGCAACCATCAACCGCGCAAATACGGTAATCGGCCGGGCGCCTGGCGTTCCGATGGACGACAACCTAAGGCAGCAATATGTGGCGGAAGCGAGGTTTTTGCGCGCCCTGTGCTATTTTTACGGTGTCCGCCTCTGGGGGGCGCTTCCGTTGATAACCGAGGAGGTAACCTCATTGGACGAAGTGAACGTGGGCCGAAGCCCCATAGCCGACGTTTACAACCTGATCATCGAAGATCTCCGGTTTGCCGCCGAACATGTGCCGCCAACCAATCAGGAAGGCCGTGCTATAAAAGGGGCGGTGAAGGGGCTGCTGGCGAAAGTGTATTTAACGAGGGCCGCATCAGAGGCCGCCGGAAACGACGATTACCGGTTGTGCGCCGATCTCTGCAAAGAGGTAATTGATATGCCTGAGCATCACCTGATGCCGGATTACCAGCAGGTATTTGGACCGCCTAACGAATTTAATCCGGAATCGCTGTTCGAATGGCAGGGCGACAGGGTATTGACACCGGTAGGTGAGCACAGTCCGCTCGGTGCATTTACCATGCCCCGCGGAATCAAACTGTTTGAAGAACAGGGCCCTTCCGACGGGGGATCCATCGTCAGTACCGTTGCATACTTTAACCTTTACGACGAGGAGGATTACCGCAGGGAGTCAACCTTTGTGACCGAAGGAGTTGATTTTGACGGGCAGTGGCTTACTTGGCCGCAGTTTACTAATCCCTACCCAGCCCCCTGTTGGAAATACGTGGACCAAACGGCCACCGACCGCAATCAGTACGAATGGGGTGGGAATTTTATCGTACTCCGTTTGGCTGATGTGTACTTGATGCGCGCCGAAGCGCTTAATGAAATGGACGGTCCCACCGAAGAAGCGTATATGATGATCAATACCATTAGGGAGCGCGCTAGGAATAGGGATGGAAACGCTACTTCCGATTTCCCTGCGAATGTTTCCGGCCTTGACAAGGACACCTTCCGGGATACGGTACTGCATGAGCGTGCGGTGGAATTGGGATTTGAAGGGCACCGGTGGTTTGACCTTGTAAGAACGGGTAGATTAGTGGAAACGATAAAGGGAATCAACGCCAACTACCCGGTCTCGGAAAAACACGTATTGTTTCCAATTCCTCCCGATGAGTTGATCTTGAATGATCAATTAACGCAGAATCCTGGCTGGGCTACGGGCGACCAATAGCTGAGAAAGATTAAATGGCTAACCAATTTAATTAATCCTTATGTATATTAAATTTATTCACCTATTATGGGCGGTTTTTCTTTTGTCCGCTTTTACATTGATTTCTTATGGAAATCCGGTGATACCCCGTGAGGGGGTGCGACTGGGCATGTTGATGGAAAATCTTGATGTCGGAATCCGAGGTACTGTGCGTGACACGGCTGGAAATCCGTTGGCCGGTGTATCCGTCGTTGTAAAAGACCGGACAACAATTGGTACAACAACGGATTTGAACGGTAAGTATTTCCTTGAAGTGCCCGATGGTGCTACGGTTGTTTTTAGTTTGGTCGGCTTCGAGAGACAGGAGATACCGGTTAATGGTAAAGAATTGATCGATGTCTCCCTTACGGAGGCCACCTCCATGTTGGATGATGTTGTGGTCGTAGCGTTCGGCACTCAAAAAAAGCAAGATGTGATTGGCGCCGTGACCAGTATCAACCCCTCGGAACTCAAGGTACCCTCCAGTAACTTAACGACAGCGCTTGCGGGACGGTTAGCGGGCGTCATTGCTTATCAACGGAGTGGCGAACCCGGACAGGATAACGCTGATTTCTTTATCCGGGGGGTAACCACTTTCGGTTACAAGGTAGACCCATTGATCCTGATTGATGGTGTGGAATTTTCGTCAACGGATCTCGCGCGGCTCCAACCAGATGACATTGCCAGTTTTTCGATCATGAAAGATGCCACTGCCACGGCATTATACGGTGCCCGGGGGGCAAACGGGGTGATCCTGGTGACCACCAAAGAAGGCAAGGAGGGCCCGGCGAAGGTCAGTTTTCGTTTGGAAAATTCGGTTTCGGCACCAACCCGCAATGTCGAATTGGCCGATCCAGTAACGTATATGCGATTGCATAATGAAGCGGTATCAACGCGTGATCCGCTGGCTTTCCTTCCCTACTCGCAAAGTAAGATTGACAACACGATAGCTGGTACCAACCCGTATATGTATCCCGCTACAGACTGGCGCAAGGCGATGTTCAAGGATTATACCATGAACCAACGGGCCAATTTAAATGTTAGTGGCGGCGGGAAGGTGGCACGCTATTATTTTGCCGGTACGTATAACCAGGATAATGGGGTGTTGAAGGTGGATGGCCGAAATAATTTCAATAACAACATTTCTTTGAAGAGCTATTTGCTGCGGTCGAACGTTAACGTTAATATCACGAAAACGACCGAAATGGGTGTACGCTTGTATGGGTCGTTTGATGATTATACAGGGCCAATTGATGGCGGTAAAGACCTATATGAAAAAGTGATGCGGTCTAACCCGGTGATGTTTCCGGCCTATTATCCCGTCATGCCGGGATACGAACATATTCCGCACATCATGTTCGGCGGTACCATTGAGGAGGGCTACATCAACCCTTACGCTGAAATGGTAAAGGGTTATAAGGATTATTCACGTTCGTTGATGCTGGCCCAGTTTGAGTTGAAGCAGGACCTTGCTTTCCTCACACCGGGACTATCGTTCAGGGCGATGGGGAATACCAACCGGGAATCCTACTTTGATGTTTCGCGTTTTTACGATCCATTTTTTTATGCGGCTTCGGCGTATGATAAAGCAACCGATTCCTACGACCTTCAAATCCTGAATGAGATGGATGGTACCGACTATTTGGGATATGAAGAAGGCGAAAAGAAAATCGCTTCGGTATTTTACTTAGAGTCGGCCATGAATTACAGTCGGACATTCCGCGAAAAGCACGGATTGAGTGGCATGCTGGTGTATACCATGCGCCAACAGCTGAATGCGAATGCAGGGGACCTCCAACAGTCGCTCCCGTTTAGGAATTTGGGATTATCGGGCAGGTTTACATACGCTTTCGACAATCGCTACTATGCGGAGTTTAATTTTGGATACAATGGTTCGGAGCGGTTCCAAACGGATTACCGATTTGGATTTTTCCCGGCTGGTGGCGTGGCGTGGCAGGTTTCGAACGAAAAATTCTGGGAGCCGTTGGAACACGTGATGCCCTTGCTGAAAATCCGGGCAACTTATGGCTTGGTGGGTAATGACGCCATTGGTGGTCCCGAGGACCGGTTCTTCTATTTATCCAACGTAAACATGGAAGATAACGGAAGAGGAGCGACTTTCGGTACCGACAACGGGTATACTAGACCCGGCGTGTCGATATCAAGGTATGACAACGCCGCCATTACCTGGGAGACCGCCGAAAAGGTCAATCTGGGGCTTGAAATGAATCTGTTTGACAAAATCGGTATCCAAGCCGACTTCTTCTCGGAATACCGAAGGAATATTTTGATGGACCGTGCGTCGGTACCGAAATACATGGGATTGTCTGCCGACGTACGGGCAAACGTGGGGGAAGCAGCTGGCCGGGGTATGGATGTGTCTGTCGACTACAACCAATATTTTGGAAATGATTTTTGGATTACCGCCCGGGGTAATTTTACATACGCCACCAGCGAGTTTAAGGTGTACGAAGAACCCGAATACACTACCGAATGGTGGAAATCGCGCGTAGGGTATTCCCTGAAACAACAATTTGGCTATATCGCTGAGCGGCTGTTTGTCGATGACCAGGAGGTGGCGAATTCACCCACCCAAGATTTCGGTCAGCTGGTAATGGGCGGTGATATCAAGTACCGTGATGTGAATGGCGATGGCCAGATTACGGAATTGGATATGGTGCCCATCGGCAACCCGACAGTACCGGAAATCGTGTACGGGTTTGGCTTTTCAATGGGCTACAAAAACTTCGATCTCTCCTGTTTCTTTCAGGGGCTTGCCAACGAGTCATTTTGGATTTCACCGACGAACACACGCCCATTCGTGAACGGCAACCAGCTGCTGAAAGCCTATGCCGACGACCATTGGTCGGAACGGAATGGAAATGTGATGGCACTCTGGCCGCGCCTGAGTAACGCTTCCAATCCGAATACCCAGCGGGTGAGTACCTGGTTTATGCGCGATGGTACGTTTCTTCGTCTGAAGACTGCTGAATTTGGCTATACCTTCGATCATAAGCAAATGGATAGGGTCGGATTAGAAAGCTTACGGATTTACTTGAGCGGGGTAAACCTGTTTAGTTTGAGTCAGTTCAAGTTGTGGGATATGGAGATGGGGGCAAATGGACTGGGTTATCCTATTCAGCGTGTATTCAACATCGGTGTGCAGGTATCACTTTAAAACGGAGAATTATGAAACAACGAATAAAGCAAATCATCAGTATTTTTTGTGTGGGTATTTTTACTTCATGTAATTACCTAGACGTGATCCCTGATAACGTGGCCACGCTCGATAATGCGTTCAATATGCGCAGCTCGGCCGAACGCTACCTGTTTACCTGTTATTCTTGGCTACCTAATGAGGGCGGCTATAGCGGGGAGAATCCGGCATTGACTGCGGGCGATGAAATGTGGTTTCTCACCAACATGCCCGATGAGCAATATGCCTGGCGGATTGCTACCGGCAACCAAAGTGTAGTAAATCCGCTGGTAAATTTTTGGAGTGGTGAAAATGGCGGAATAAACATGTATCGGGCTATACGCGAATGCAACATTTTTCTGGAGAATATCCCCTCGGTCGCCGATATGTCGGAAGCTGAAAAGTCCGTATGGGCAGGAGAGGTCAAATTTCTGAAAGCTTATTATCATTTCCTTTTATTCCGTATGTACGGACCGATACCACTCATGCGGGAGAACATGCCGATATCTGCCAGTGTGGAAGAAGTGAAATCCGTTTTGCGGAATCCGGTGGATGAATGCATTGATTACATGGTGGAGTTGCTGGACGAAG
>NZ_JBMQOC010000116.1:0-5159 GCF_053550995.1 Parapedobacter sp. | reverse complement strand
CAGCCGCATGGCGGTGAGGTGCATATCCACGCTGGTGTTTACCGCGCGCTCGATTTCGGCCAGTCCTTCCGCCGATTTGACCGAGCGCTGAGCCACCACTGCCTTGATGAGTTCGACCGATGCGGAATCGGCGAGTTGTTCGATTGGTATCCCCGTGAGGTGTGAAAGCCTGATTGAATTCGCGGGTCGGTAGGGGGGCAGGAAATGGATAGGTCGGCCATCTTCCATGGCTTGAAGTAATATCGCCGCCAGTGCAGCGAAGGGGCGTGTATCGATGACGCCTGCCTTAATGGACTTTTGCTTTAGTGTTTCGAGGCGCCCCATCCATATAATGTCATCCATCGTCATTTCATCGCCGAAAATGACGGTGCGGCCCTCGTCAACGTCGATAATCGCCGCTAACTCTGGCGCGGCGATACCGAAATAATATAGGAAAGTACTGTCTTGCCGGAAAGGGTAGGTATTGTCTTTGAAATTGATGGATGCTTCACCGTTGCCCATCAATAAGATGACGCCCGAAGAAACGTTCTTTTGGAGTGTTTCCCGGCGCGATTGGTACGTTTGTGTGCTAAACATGGCGATAAAGGTACTAAAAAGCTGGTTGCCATTTAACCGTTTTTTAGCTAAGGGTTTACGGAAATTACCTGTGTGGAGAGCTGTCCTTAAGATTTTCGACGAATTGTTAAATGAGGCGAGTACCCGCATTAGCCATATTTGCCAAAGTTTGTCTGATAAGCCAAAAAATTCCGCCTTTTATCAAACTTATTTACATACAGGGCTGTTTTTGTTACTAACAAGCCGGTAGGCACATATACGGTTAGTACCATATAAGATGAAAACATTGCTATTCACAAAAGAAATCGAAGCAACGGCCCAGAAAGTCTGGGACGTGCTTTGGAATCCGGAAACCTATTCAAAATGGACAAGCGCCTTTAACCCCGATGACCCGGAGAGCGGGTCTATGCAAACGGATTGGCAGGTAGGGGGCAAAACATTATTTCTAGGTAATAGTGGCAACGGAATGGTGGCCACCATAAAATCTATAGATGAGCCTTATGAATTGGTGTTTGAGCACTTGGGCGAGATGATTGATGGGCGGGAAGATACGACGAGCGAGAGGGTGAAAGTCTGGGCCGGCTCGTTGGAAGAATACTACCTTACGGAACAGAACGGCATTACTACGCTTCGCACTTCTGTACAAATACCAGACGGGGACGAAGTGGAGGAGATAATGGACCGTGGGTTTACAGAGGGCTTGGAAGTAGTGAAGCGGCTGGCGGAGCAATAACACTCTCGGCTTACACAATCAGGGGCCAACCTGGACCGGATGGAGGTATAATTTATAACTAAAATTGGTTAATGAAGCCTGTGGCAGTCAAAATAGGAATATCCCTGAGAGGGTTTAAGACCAATAGATCGTTATCGCCTGTAATGATGCACGACGCACAGGCCGCCACGGCTAACTCCAAATATTTATCGTCTTTCGGGTCACGGCAGGTTCGGATAGTTTGTTTAATGCGGAACTTTTTGCCATCCTGCTCAATTCGGTTAATCATGCTAACTCTGCGCTCTTCGTTGAGGTATTTGTCAAACTTAGGGCGATACAAAACTTCGGTGAACTCAAGTAGAGTAGCGTGGGATATACAGACTGTACCGATAAGAAACGCCCGATCAAGGGCCTGAGCATTTACCGGATTTCGAATCAATGCAGCGCTGATCAATACATTCTCATCAAAAACAAATAGTTTACGCTCCATCATTCAGGATGTCGTCTAAAACTTCCTGAGTCAGTCCCTTTTCAGCCATTTCATCGCGCAATTCATTAAAATACTGAATGGAATCGCTGCCTTTATTATCATCGATAAGCTTAGCAATTTGCTTTTCCATAAGCTTGCTTAACTCTGTTTTAAGTTGTATAGAAGCAGCTCTCCATTTTTTACTGGTACTGCTGTCCACTTCCAATACAATTCTTTCCATGGCGCGTTAACTCTTGTTTTATACGAATCAGATATACGACATTTAAAACATTTAAATGAAATTGTTGTACGTCTTGTATCACTTGCACTAGTTGTCGCCCTAAGCCAAAAATCCTCCGCTTTTCAAATTTGTTTACATCCAGGGCTGTTAACATTCTTGATACACTTGATAGGCACGCCAAATGGCTAACATAATAGTAAGGCAAAACTGAAAAATTAAAGAAAAATTTGCGTAGTCGAATAGCTACACTTATATTTGTAGCCAAATAGCTTCATGATGAAATTAAGACGAGATGTATTTCAGGCGATAGCCGACCCAACGAGGAGGGCTATCCTCTTGTTGGTTACCACGCAAGCAATGACCGCAGGGGCGATCGCCTCAAATTTTGATACAGCCAGGCCAACGGTTTCAAAGCACCTGCAAATATTGACGGCGTGTGAT
This sequence comes from Parapedobacter sp., assembly GCF_053550995.1. NCBI lineage: Bacteria > Pseudomonadati > Bacteroidota > Sphingobacteriia > Sphingobacteriales > Sphingobacteriaceae > Parapedobacter > Parapedobacter sp. The sequence goes on along the minus strand of NZ_JBMQOC010000116.1, from coordinate 2,741 downwards.
TTACTACAACAGGAGCAACGGGGGAGGGAAGTATATTATCATTTAAATCCGGAAAAAATGAAAGAAATAGCTGACTTCGTAGAACCTTTCCGAAAAATGTGGGATGACCGGTTCAACAAACTGGAAGCCGTTATGAAAAAATCTACAAACAACTAAAGATGGAACAGAAAACAAAAATCAATGCCGAAGAAGGCAAACAGGAATTGACGATAACACGGGAGTTTGATTTGCCTTTGGCATTGCTCTTTAAGGCTTACGAGGAACCGGAATTTATTGAGCAATGGATGGGGACAAAAGTGTTGAAACTGGAAAACAAAAAACACGGCTCGTATTTGTTTGAAACTTCGCGACAGGGCAATGTGATGTTTCGGGCAAATGGAACCATACACGAATTTATTCCGAACCAAACGATTATACGGACCTTTGAAATGGAAGATGCGGAGATTGGTGTGCAGCTTGAATTTTTAGAGTTTGAAAAATTGACCGAGCAGACAAGCAGATTAACGATGCAAGTGATTTACCGGTCTGTGGAACACCGGGCCGTACAATTGAAAATGCCGTTTGCATATGGCCTGAATATGGCGCATGATCAACTGCAGCAAGTGATGACTAACTTAATATAATTTGATATGTCGAAAAAGAATAAAATCATCTATTGGGTGGCAACCCTTTTTTTATCGGTGGGAATGCTTGCAGGTGGAACCCAGCAAATGCTTCAGATTGGTGGCTATAATGAAATCGTAACCCGGTTGGGCTACCCGCTTTATATGCTTTCCATTATAGGGATTTGGAAAATACTGGGGGTGTTGGTATTGCTATTGCCCGGATTTCCCCTGGTAAAAGAATGGGCGTATGCGGGGTTTTTCTTTGTGATGACGGGTGCCGCTATTTCTCACATCGTGATGAAAGAGCCATTTGTAGAGGTGGTGCCGTCGTTGATACTGCTCACGGCCATTATCGTTTCGTGGTATTTCAGGCCCGCAAGCCGGAAGGTGGCCGCAATTAATCTGAGTTAATAAATTAAAACAAATGACAGATATAGCGATTGAAGAAGGAGTGGTTCACGAGGTGCCTGACGATTTGAAAAAAGCGCTACGCTCCAACGCGGAACTATTGAAAAAATGGAATAAGCTAACGCCGCTGGCCCGTAATGAATGGATTTGCTGGACAACGATTGTAAAGCAGGAAAAAACACGGGCAGAGCATATTGAACGATTGAGTGAAGATATTGTTGGGGGCAAGAAACGCCCCTGCTGCTGGCCCGGATGCCCGCACCGGCGGCCTAGCGCTCAAAAATGGTTTAAGTAACTTTAATCTAGCACCTCAGGTAAGAAAAATGACACGAACGAAGCCTAATGACTAGGATCGTCAGGGCATATGTGCTGCCGTCGCCTTTTTCAGCCCTTCCAGGAAGTCCTTTCCCCAACGCTGTACATCATAGTGGTTTACGGTTTCAAACAGCCGTTGCATGCGGAGTTTCCTTTCGGTGATGTCCAAGCTCAATGCACTGTGCAGGCTGTCTTTGAGACTACGGCCATCATAAGGGTTGGTGCGGATGGCATGTGGCAATTCGACGGAGGCACCTGCAAATTCGGAGATCACGAGTACGCCGTCGGGATCTTCCTGTAGCCCACGTACCGCCACGTATTCCTTGCCCACGAGATTCAGCCCGTCGCGCAGGGGTGTAATCCAAGCCACGTCGGCAATGGCGTAGTAGGCGATGACCTCTTCGAACGGAACCGACCGGAAGAAGAAGCGGATGGGTGTCCAGTCCATACGGGCGTATTTGCCGTTTATTTTTCCCACGGCCTGCTCCAACTCTTCTTGTATTCGTTCATATACTTTCATGCCCTGCGATGGGGGCGTGCAGATATTGATCAGTTCCAATGTGCCATGGTATTCGGGATGTTCGTCAAGGAATTCGCCGAACGCCTCGATTTTCTCCAATGGTCCCTTCACGTAGTCAAGTCGCTCTACCGAGAGCACGATGCGCTTCCCAACGGTCTGTTGGCGAAGGGTGTCAATTCGTTCGTTGGTTTCGGCGCTTTCGCAGATGCGTCGGATGTTGTCCATGTTTACACCTACGGGCTGGGCCCCCAGCCGGATGGTGTTTTCGCCCACGGCGATCTGCTTGGTCATCTGGTCGATGCCAAGTGCGCAGCTGTAGGTAAGGAACTGTTTGGCTGCATTGACGCGGCTAAGCACCTTCGTGGGCGCATGGCTTTTCACCACATCCACGAAGTTTTCGACATACCGTGGAATGTGGAAGCTGACGAAATCGCACTGCAACAGGCTGCCGATGATCTCATGGCGCCAAGGGATGATGTTGAAAATATCCGCAGGGGGGAACGCCGTATGGTGGAAGAAGCCGATTTTTAGATCGGGGCGTAGCTGCCGCAGGTAAGCGGGTACCATCCATAGGTTGTACTCATGGATCCACACGTATGCGCCGTGCTCCGCTTCGGCAGCTACACGTTTGGCAAACAATCTATTGATTTTAAGGTAATGCTCCCAATGGTCGTGATTGAACTGCGCTTTACTGATAAACGAGAAAATCGTCGGCCAGAAAGCCTCTTTTGAAAAGACCCGATAAAAAAGGTCGATGTCTTTTTTGGGCAGTGGAATGATCGATGCTTTCAGGTTAGGGTAACGCTCTTTATCGACGTATTGACTGAGTTCGGGGTTGTCGCCTAGTAACCCGGCCACTTCTTCGCCGATCCATACGCCCGGCCGACCCGTAT
>NZ_JBMQOC010000115.1:0-67740 GCF_053550995.1 Parapedobacter sp. | reverse complement strand
ATGCTCACCCGGCGCCAAGGCGACCACCGTAAGACAAACCCCATTATGCGAGATGCTCTGGTCGATTTTCAACTCGTCCGATAGGGTTGAGGCGACCGTGATGTGGAGATTGCCCGCTTCTTCCCGTAAATACGTTACGCTGCCGAGGGTTTCAATGATGCCGGTGAACATGTTTTAGTCGTTATTCTATTATTGCCTAAATCTAACCATTTTTTTCCGCTTTGCTAAACCAAGTACAACAAGGAAGCCGAATACGGCACTGCCGGCGAGCCCCATGTAGGCGAGATAGTCGCCGGTCGATACATATAATGTGATTTCCTCGTTGAGGTTGATGTCTTGTTTGAGGGCGGTAGGCACCCACCAAGCCGTGCGTTGCACGACGTCGCCCCGCTGATTGATGAATGCGGAGATGCCCGTATTGGCCGATCGCGCGACCCAACGCCGTGTTTCGATGGCCCGTAATTTGGCGTAGGCCAGGTGCTGATCTTTCCCGGCGGTATCGCCCCACCAGCCATCGTTTGTAACGATGGCGATGAATTGCGCGCCTTCCCGGACGTATTCGGCCACGTAATTACCCCAGATCGATTCATAACAGATAACGGGAGCTGCACCGATACCGCTCTGCGAATAGAAAACCGAAGGCTTGTCCTGGCTACCGTAGCCACCTGTGGTGCCGCCGAAGCCCGCAAAAAGCGGTTTCATGAATCCCAGCGCTCCAGCGAATGGGAATTGCTCTGCACCGGCCACCAACTTGGACTTGTGGTAGAATTGGAGTTTTGCCGAATTTTCAATCAGCACGGCCGAGTTGAAAGCATCGTAGTAAACACCGTCGTACGCCCGTGCCGTTGGTGTCCGACGCTCGCCATAGACCCGATAACCCTCTATGCCGGAAAGTACGTTCCCATTTTTGTATTGTTGTAAGAATTGCTGGATACGGAGGAAGGCGGGGTGCTCGTAAAAACGCTCCTCATCAAACCCGCCTTGCCGGGCGATGGCCGTTTCGGGCCAGATGAAAAACTCCGTGTTCGGCTGCGCTATCGAATCCGATAAACGCATTAAGTTGTCGATTTGCTGTTCAGGCGTAATAAAGCTGAATTTGCCATAGGGGTCGACATTCGGCTGTACCACCACTACATCAGATGGGTTTTGGTGCTCCTCGTAGCTGGAATAGCGGTATAGCGACCATGCCGAAGGTACGCCAACAAGGAGAATAAGCCCACCCACCAGTTTATATCGGTGTGCAGGCCGAAAGCCATCCTTGGCCGACAGGATAATGAGGAAAAGCAGGATGTTACTTGCCCATATCCATATCGTGCCGCCGTATACCCCGGTATATTCATACCACTGCACCAATTGGTGTGTGCCTGCAAATCCGTTGCCCAAAGTCATCCACGGGAAGGCCAAGTCCCAACTTTGGTGCAGGTACTCGTAGGCGATCCAGAAGGAGGCCAGCCCAACCAGCGACCATCCAATGGCATACCGTTTACGCAATTGGTAATACAACCGGAAGGCCAATGCCATCAATAAGGCAGCAAGCCCGAAGGGAATCAAAGAAACGAACGCCGCGGCATAAACGGGCATCACGGCATCCATGGCATTGAAAACCCAGTAGATGGAGGCTGTGTTCCACACCAGGCCGGTAAGTCCGCCCAGCAAAAACACCTTACGGCCTTTCCGGAGATAATCACCGCGTAAAACGGTTTCGAGTGCCAACAGGAGCGGTACAAAGGCCACCCAAAGCAAGGGCGATGTATAGGAAAATGGCGGCCATGCCAACCACAGCAAGAGCGCACTTGTTAAGGCCAATAGATAGTTTTTTTTCACGGCTACAGTTGGGATAACAGTTCGCGTTTCTTGTTTTCGTATTCTGCCTCGGTAATCAGTTCGCGCTCAAACAGTGTTTTCAATTTTTTGAGTTTTATCGTGAGCTCGTCGCCGGGATCGGCTACGTCCAGTTGGCCCGGCAGCGTATCCATGCCATTGGCTCCATCTGCAGCAGATGGCGCTTGCAGTGCTTCCATGCCTGCCCGGTACAACTTGCGTACCTGCTCTTTGGGGATGTAGGCCATAGTAAGGGTTTCCCCATCGTGTTTCGTAAAGGTCACTTGGCTCCCCAAAATGCCCTCCTTGAAGGATAGGTCTTCGATATCCTTCCAAGGAACGATATCAAAATCGGTCGCCAATCCCCATTTGGTCGATTTACAGATAAATATCCGCTTGTTTGTAAGTGCAAGGCTATTCGGAAACAAGGTGACCGCCGGCTTTTTCTGCACGGCGATGTACGTAATCTCCTCGCCCGCTGGGGCCAGCATATCCTGTAGCTTCAGCAGCAGTTTTTCCACTGCTATGGGGTCTTGACCGTCGTTGATATATGGGTCGATGCGCATCGTAATTTTGCCACTAATATAGGAAAGATTTGTTATCATGCGATATGGCCACGGGATACAACATGGTAATACCCGGAGACAACATTGTATCGACAAGACATCGTCTTGTTTCGACAAAAAACGAGGTTGTGTTGGTACAGTGTAGCACCGATGATCAAACGTGTTTGAATGGTTACCGGTATCGATTGCGTAGATTTATTTCCCGGTAATCTATTATTTTCCCCCGAAACACCTTAATATTGTGTGTGCATAGCCCCGCGTGGCTTACTGTCCAAGTTGCAAAGTTAATTACCATTATAAAATCAAAAAAGATGAAACCAACAAGTTCACGTCGAGAGTTTATCAAAAAGGCTTCATTGGGAGCCGGTGTCGTCGGACTATCCGCCATGGGGTTCAGCGCGAAGAGTTACAACAAGATTATAGGGGCCAACGACCGGGTAAGGGTGGGTATCGTTGGTTTCTCCAACCGGTTCCGAAGTTCGCTCTTTCCCTGCTTCATGAATCACGCGAAGTCCCAAAATTTTGAATTCGTTGCCGTCTCGGACCTGTGGAACCGGCGTCGCGACGAGGCTTATGCCTACGTGAAGGAAAAGTCGGGTGTCGAAATTGCGAAATACCGGAATAACGATGAGCTCTTTCCGCGAAACGATGTAGACGCGGTGATTATCAGCACAGCGGATTTCCAGCACGCATTGATTGCAGCGGACGCTGTTCGGCACGGCAAGGATGTGTATGTAGAGAAGCCGCTAGCCGAAACGATGGAAGATGCCAAAGTGGTACGCAAAGCGGTGGAGGAAACCGGTAAGATATTGCAGGTAGGCTCACAACGCAGGAGCGCCCCCAACTACATTGCGGCCAACGAATATATCCGATCGGGCAAATTCGGCGATATTAAAATGGTTGAAATGACCTGGAACGTGAACCAACCCGGCCGCTGGCGTTTGCCCCAGCTCACCAAGGAAATCCGCGAACAGGATACCGATTGGAACCGCTTTTTGATGAACCGTCCGAAAGTGGCGTGGAACCCGCGTTATTACCTCGAGTACCGATTGTTCTGGCCTTATTCGTCCGGGATCTTCGGCCAGTGGATGGCGCACCAAATCGATACCGTCCACTGGTTTACCGGTCTGCCCCACCCGCGTAGCGTAGTGGCAAACGGGGGTATATACCTGTGGAATGACGGCCGCGCCAATCCGGATACACTTACCGCGGTAATGGACTACGGTCCGGCGAATGATCCCACCAAAGGTTTCCAAGTGCAATATTCGTCGCGCTTTACCAACTCCGCGGGCGGGGTGAAAGAATTGTATTTTTCCAATGGCGGATCCCTGAACCTTGATACCAACGAAGTAACGTCCGAAGGTGGATTGACGCAGCGCATGGCCGATCAAATGGGAATGAAGGAAAACCTATTGGAGCCGTTTACGCTGTCTGATGCCGCGAAAATCGAAACATCTGCGAATACCGGTGGCGATCCGATGACGTCGTTGCATATGCTCAATTGGATGGAATGCGTGCGAAGCCGCAAAAAGCCGAATGCCGATGTTGTGGCCGGATACAACCACTCCGTAGCCAATATCATGGGGCACACCGCGTACGAAACCGGCAAACGAGTGACATTCGACGACGAAAAACAGGAAGTGGTAGTTTCTTAAACAACGATTTGTAAATGAACCAAGCAAAAATCATACTTGGCGTCCTGGCGTTATCTGCTGCCGTTGTTGGCTGTGGGCAATCGCCGAAGGGACAGGGACAAGCGGAACAGATCGACCGGTTTTCGTTTGCGGAACAAACGGAAAACAATCGTATTGAGGTACGGTTGGATGGACAACCTTATACCTCGTATTGTTATGCCGATAGTTTGAAGAAACCGGTATTATACCCACTCCGTACCAAAGGAGGGCATTTCGTTACAAGGGGCTGGCCGGTGCAACCCCGCGCCAACGAACGTACAGACCATCCCCATCACCTCGGTTTGTGGTTTAATTATGGCGATGTGAATGGATTGGACTTTTGGAACAACTCAACCGCCATCCCGGCGGAGAAACGTATGGATTACGGTAGTATCCACCATGCCGCGGTGAACTCGATGGAAACCGATGGAAATACCGGCGTGCTCGACGTAACGAAATATTGGCAGGGCCCGCAGGGCGATAGCCTTTTAAGAGAAGATACCCGGTATGTGTTTGAGGTGGATGAGGAAGGCAATACCTCCATTACGCTCGATATCCAATTAACGGCACTGACCGATGTCTCACTCCGCGACAACAAAGAGGGCGTACTAGGTATCCGGCTGGCACGCGAGCTCGAACACCCATCTGATGAACCGGCTAGGTTTACCGATGCGAATGGAATCGTTACCGAGGTGGCGCAAGCCAACAACGATGGCGTAACCGGACATTACATCAGCAGTGAAGGTGTCGAAGGTGACAAGGTGTGGGGAACCCGGGCCAAATGGGTAACCCTCAACGGGGCCATTAAAGGGGAAGAAATTTCGCTGGTCATACTTGACCATCCGGGCAACCCGGGATATCCAACTTATTGGCATGCCCGCGGATACGGATTGTTTGCAGCTAACCCGTTGGGTCAAAAAGCACTTAGCGATGGGAGGGAGGAGCTGAATTTTTCATTGGATAAAAATGCATCTACCCGATTCAGATACAAGGTGCTTATCCATGCGGGGGGTAAATTGGATACCGCCGCTATCAACAATCAGTTTACAGCGTTTAGCGAGGATTAGCGATTTCGATTCGGATGGAATTATTGAATAGGGAAATTGTTGACGGAGCACTTTACCCGGAAAAAGTGCTGCAGTTCGGTACGGGTGTGCTGCTCCGTGGATTGCCGGATTATTTTATCGAAAAGGCAAATCGAGCGGGGGTGTTTGGGGGAAGTATCGTGATGGTGAAGTCGACAGGGTGGGGCGACATGAATCAATTCGCACGGCAGGATAATCTGTATACCATCCACGTAAAGGGGATCGTACGCGGGCACGAGGTACGGGATGTGTTGCAGGTATCGGCCATCAGCCGGGTGCTCGCTGCCGCCAACGAATGGGATGCTGTGCTAGCTACGGCCCGGAAGCCGGCATTGGCCATCATTATCTCTAACACCACGGAGGTGGGAATCGTGCTCGACAAACAGGATGATTTGTTTGCGTGGCCACCGGTGTCGTTCCCCGGTAAGCTGACCGCAGTTTTGTACGAGCGGTTCCAGACATTCGGTGGGGCAGAAGATAGGGGGCTTGTGATCCTGCCAACCGAACTCATCGACCGAAATGGTGATACGTTACGTGAAATCGTTATCGAGCTGGCGGAACACCATCGCTTGCCGCCCGATTTTATGGATTGGGTGAAAAGTTGTAACCATTTTTGCAACACATTGGTCGACCGGATCGTACCCGGGGCCTTAGGGGCGGCTGAGAAAAAAGAAGCGGAGAATCAGCTGGGTTACAGGGACGACCTAGCCATTATGGCCGAACCATTCTGCCTGTGGGCCATAGCGTCTTCGCATCCACGCGTGTTGGAGAGGCTTTCCTTCGCGCAGGTAGGGGGCGGAATCGTCATTGCGCCTGATATCGATAAATTTAAGGAGTTGAAACTACGCTTGCTCAATGGTAGCCATACGTTTGCGTGCGGGCTGGCCCTATTGGCAGGGTTCGGTACTGTAAAGGCGGCCATGGCAAATCAGGTCTTTTCGAATTATGTGAGGCAGTTGATGCAAAGTGAAATCATACCCACTTTGGTCGGAATAGGGATTGATAAAACGGAAGCAAAAACATTCGCGGACCAGGTAGTCGATCGGTTTGGCAATCCCTACCTCGAACATAAATGGGAAAGCATCAGCACCAACTATACCTCAAAGATGCGGATGCGGAATTTGATGACACTCGAAAGGCACTTCAAAACGGGAGATATTGTTGGCGCGAACGGGATGGCATTGGGCTTTGCGGGGTATTTGCTGGCCATGGGAAGAAGTGAACCCGTAAGGCTATTGGCAGCATGGGCAGAAGATCTGCAGCCGCTGGATGGTTTTCTGCCGGCAGTGAGAGGTTATGTGGAACAGCTCCAGCAACGGCCGGCCATAGCGGTTATCGAATCGACAATTGTCGGGTTTGATTTTTGAGGTAGGGTTTGGGTTTATGGTTTTAGGTTTACCATTGATAAACAAATGAAGGATTTTCTGGACAGGCAATTTCTGTTGAATACAAAGACAGCACAGGCGTTATATCACGATTACGCCGCAAATATGCCCATTATCGACTACCATTGCCACCTCCCGCCCCAACAGATCGCTGAAAACAAACGGTTTGATAATATCACCCAAGTGTGGCTTAACGGCGATCACTATAAGTGGCGTGCGATGCGCACGAATGGGGTGGATGAAAGTTATATCACAGGCGATAAACCCGATCGCGAGAAGTTCAGGAAGTGGGCAGAAACAGTACCCTATACCTTGCGGAACCCGCTGTATCATTGGACACACTTGGAGCTGAGACGCTATTTCGGTATTTCCAAGTTGTTGGGGCCGGATACGGCCGACCACATTTTCGACGAGACGAGAGAGAAATTGAAATCGCCCGAGTATCGCGTGCGTGGTTTGTTGGAGCGGATGAACGTTAAGGTAATCTGCACAACGGATGACCCGCTGGATACGCTGGATAATCACCGGGCGATGGCAGAAAAGGGCTTCGGCCTGCCGGTATACCCTGCGTTCCGACCCGACGCGGCGATGGACTTGAGTGATACGGTGAAATTCAATGGGTATGTTTCGCGGCTCGCAGGGGCCACCAATAGACCGATTTCCCATTTTACTGATTTTATCCGTGCGCTAAATGACCGCCATGACTTTTTCGCCACGATGGGCTGTACGGTATCCGACCATGGACTGGAAGAAATCTATGCCGACGACTATACAGACGATGACATCGATCGTATCTTTAAGGCGGCCATTGACAACGACCCCATATCACCCAGGGAACATCGTCAATTCAAGTCGGCTATGTTGTATCTATTTGCGCAATGGGATGCCGACAAGGGTTGGGTACAGCAGTATCACTTGGGCGCCCTGCGGAATAACAACGCGCGTATGATGCGAAAATTGGGGCCCGACACGGGCTGGGATTCAATCGGTGATTTCAGTCAGGGGCGTGCCCTGTCTGCATTCCTGGACCGGCTCGACCAAAACGACCAATTGGCCAAAACCATTGTCTATAATCTCAATCCGGCAGATAATGAGTTGATGGCCACCATGATCGGTAATTTCAATGACGGTTCCATACCCGGCAAAGTCCAATTTGGATCGGCATGGTGGTTCCTCGACCAAAAGGATGGCATGACCAAGCAGATCAATGCCCTGTCTAACATGGGATTGTTGAGCCGATTTGTGGGCATGCTTACCGATTCGCGGAGCTTCTTGTCATTTCCCAGGCACGAATATTTTCGGCGCTTGCTGTGTGACCTGTTTGGAACGGAGGTCGAAAACGGCGAATTGCCCAATGACCAGAAGTGGATAGGGCAGGTAATACAGGACATCTGTTATAACAATGCCAATCGGTATTTCGGCTGGGAGTAATAGGCTGCCGCGAATTGCACGAAAACGATTTCGCAGAATTTCGAGTGGGAAAGGTAGTCGATTCAACAAGTCTTTCTATATTTGGAGAGGCGTAAACGTTTACGCGTAATAAATCTAATCATTTTTGATGCTTGTATTATGACTTCTCAACCGTTAAGTAACTATCGATGGAATATCTGTGCGCTTTTATTTTTCGCGACTACGATAAATTACTTGGATCGGCAGGTGTTATCCCTCACGTGGAAGGATTTTATCGTGCCGGAATTTCATTGGAGAAATAACGACTATGGTAATATTACCGCTGTATTTTCAATCGTTTATGCCGGTTCGATGCTTTTTGCAGGGCGGTTGGTCGATTGGATGGATACCAAACGCGGGTTCCTGTGGGCCATTGGTATTTGGTCGGTAGGGGCGTGCCTCCACGCGTTTTGTGGGATCGCTACATCGGGCATCCTCACGGGGAATTGGTTCGTCGGGTTCGAAAAGGCGAAAGAGCTCATAGGTACCGTTGGCGATGCGGGCGCGGTGATTTCGGTCAGTGTAACCCTGTTTGTGTTTGCGCGAATCATCCTGGCCATCGGGGAATCGGGGAACTTCCCGGCGGCGATTAAAGCGACTGCGGAGTTTTTCCCGAAAAAAGACCGCGGGTTTGCCACGAGTATCTTCAACGCGGGTGCAACGGTCGGCGCACTAGCGGCACCGCTAACCATACCGTTTATCGCAGCGGCTTATGGATGGGAGGCTTCATTTGTTATTATCGGCGCCTTAGGGTTCGTGTGGATGGGCTTCTGGATATTCATGTACAATAAACCACACGAGCACCCGCGGGTAAACACCGCCGAATTGGCCTATATCCAGCAAGATGACCTTCTCGATAAGGAGCTGCTTTCAACCGCAGAGGTGACGGCTCCGCGTAAAAAGATGTCTTTTGCACAAGCATTCAAGTACCGGCAGACTTGGGCTTTCGCTGCAGGTAAATTTATGACCGACGGCGTATGGTGGTTCTTTCTTTTCTGGACTCCGGCCTATCTCAGTTCGGTGTATAGCTTGGATTCTACGGAGAGTGCCTGGCATATCTTTTCGCTGTACGCACTTACGTTGCTTTCGATCATAGGGGGGTGGTTACCTACCTATTTTGTCGATAAACAAGGCATGAATCCTTATGCCGGACGTATGAAAGCGATGCTTATCTTTGCTTTTTTCCCCTTGCTGACATTGCTCGCGCAGCCATTGGGCCATATTTCCGTATGGATTCCAGTGATTATTATCGGCATTGCCGGGGCGGCGCACCAAGCTTGGTCGGCTAATATCTTTTCTACGATTGGCGATATGTTCCCGCGCTCAAGCGTGGCTACCATTACCGGGATAGGCGGGATGGCCGGAGGGGTGGGAGCATCTCTTATCAGTAAAGGCTCAGGCATGTTATTCGATTATTCGGTCGACACCAATTTGAAGTTCATGGGTTTCGAGGGAATCGAGTCGGGGTATTTCATCATTTTTTCCATCTGTGCGATAGCCTATCTGATTGGGTGGCTCATCATGAAATCATTGGTTCCGCACTATGAACCCATAACCGATATTGATTGATAGGCTAGTGAATGCCGCCAACAAAAAAAGTCCTTTAGCGCGATGGTGCTAAAGGACTTTTGGTTTTTAGGATATGGTGTGTTACCAACGGCTTTTTTCCCGGCGCTTACCGGAGAAGTTGCTACGGAACCCACCACCGCCTTGCTCGCGCCGGCGACGATTCCCGCCTTCTCCTCCACCGTTCCGGAATGAACGACCGCGTTTTTCTCCGCGACCCTCACGATGTCCTTCGCCGGCATTTTCCACACGTACTGAACGTCCGTTGAAATCAACGTTTTGGAATCCGCTAAAGACCTTTTCGACCGAGGTGTTCTCCACTTCAAAGAAAGTGTATACGCCCTTGAGGTCGATTTTGCCAACAGCTTTCCCGCTGATCTGTGTATTGTTGCAAATGTAGCCCAAGATGTCGCCGCGGGTGAATTCATCGACGGAGCCGAGGTTGATGAACAACCGGGTATAGTCTGATTTATATCCACCCCGATCGGAACGGTCCGCTCTACCGCCACGGTCGAATCCTCCACGTACCTCGCTAGCGTCTACATTCAGGTCGGGTGCATTCTGGTAATATTCCAAAAAGCGGTTGAACTCCAATGACGCGAATCGCGCGATGATGTCTTCTTTGCTCAACTCACCTAAGCTTTCCATGATTTTGGGCAGGTAAGGATCGATGTGGTTGTTGTTCACATCAACTTCGTTTACCTTATCGATGAATGCGAAGAGTTGTTTCTCGACCACGGCATCAGCTTTCGGCACCTCCATCTTGATGAATGGTTTGCCAATTACCTTTTCAATACGCCGGATCTTACCCACTTCTTTTAGGTTGATCAACGAAATGGAGATACCCGTTTTTCCGGCCCGTGCCGTACGGCCACTCCGGTGGGTGTAGTTTTCGAGTTCGTCGGGCAAGGAATAGTTGATCACGTGGGTGACATCGTTTACGTCGATGCCGCGCGCGGCGACATCGGTAGCGATCAACAGCTGCAAACTGCGGTCGCGATAGCGTTTCATCACCTTGTCGCGCTGTTGCTGCGAAAGGTCACCGTGCAATGCATCTGCATTGTAACCGTCTTTGATCAATGATTCGGCAATTTCCTGTGTCTCGATTTTGGTGCGGCAAAATACAATACCGAAAATCTCGGGATTGGAATCGACGATACGTTTGAAGGCCGCATACTTGTCGCGCGCACGGATAACGTAGTAATGGTGCTCGATGTTTGCATTTCCCGTGTTTTTGGTGCCCATAGTCAGCTCGAACGGATCGGTCATGTATTTTTTTGCGATCCGGCGAACCTCAGCAGGCATGGTGGCTGAAAAGAGCCACGTTTTTTTGTCTTCGGGAGTCGTCGACAGAATATTGTTGATGTCTTCCTGAAAGCCCATGTTGAGCATTTCGTCGGCTTCATCCAATACGACGTAACGTACATTAGAAAAATCAATGGCTTTTCGGCCAATGATATCGAGCATACGACCCGGTGTGGCAACGACGATTTGCACACCGCGACGGATCTGACGCAATTGATCGCCGATGCTCGCGCCACCATAGACGGCGACAACATGTACATCTGGAAGATTTTTCGCGTACTTCTCAATGTCTTTGGAAATCTGTAAACAAAGCTCACGCGTAGGGCAAAGAACGAGTGCCTGTGGGTGTTTTTGTGAGAAATCCAACAATTCTAATAAAGGCAGACCAAATGCTGCGGTTTTGCCGGTACCGGTTTGAGCTAATCCGACAAAATCGTTGCTGCCTCCAAGTAATACGGGAACGGCTTGTTCCTGGATAGGAGTAGGGGCTTCAAACCCTAACTCTGAGATGGCATTAACAATATCATGACGGATCCCCAATTCAATAAATGGGTTCATGAATATTTTATATACAATAGGCACTATTGCCTAAGGCGGTGCAAAGGTACGGTTAATCTATTGAAATTCAAAGGGGAAAAATAAAAGGCTGTGTGGATTGTCCAGACAGCCTTTGTTCGTTATGGTATATGCTTTTCTAATACAGCGTAAACTCAACCCGGCGGTTTTCCTGCCGACCAGCAGCGGTATTGTTGCTCGCAATAGGTTGGTTTGGCCCGTATCCGGTGGCTTCAATGCGCGATGGGTTTGCCCCTTTGCTTACCAAATACGCTTTTACGGCTTCAGCCCGCTCCTTGGAAAGCCGCATGTTGGTTTGCATCGATCCTGTGTTGTCGGTATGGCCTGCCAATTTCAAGCTGAAGTTCTTCTCAATAAGAAGGGCCGCTACCTTGTTGAGGCTAGCATGTGACGCGGCACGGATGGTGGCTTTTCCCAAATCGAATTCGAGGTTCTGGATGGCCTCGTCAACCACTCGCCTGTCTTCGTCGCTCACAACAACTTTCTGCACAACTGGGGCTTTTGGCTCGGGGAGGGGGCAACCAGCACCATCGACTTTGGTGTTTTCAGGTGTATCTGGGCATTTGTCGTAGCGGTTGGCAACACCATCGCCATCGTCATCGGCGAGGTCGGCGTAGAGACGCTCTACCTGTTCCTGTAATCTGGCGTTTTCCGCCTGCTGGGCTTCCAACGCTGCTTTTTGTGCAACGATTTCGTCATATTGGGCTTGGTAATCTTTCTGCATGGCCGATACGGGATTGCTGTTGCCCAAAAAGGGTTTGCTCTTATCGCCCAAGGCAAACTCAACACCCAAATGGGTGTAAGAGAATATGTCTTTCGAACCACCGGCGCTTACACCGTCGAAATTCGCCGATTGTACAAGATTGAGGCGGTAGCCGAGATCGATGGCAATATCGGGTGTCACCGCAAACTTCAATCCCGCGCCGCCAGGGACGAACAATTTGGTGGTTTGTTCGTGTGTTGTCGTCGTTCCGTTGATTTGGGTTGTCGGCTCAAAACCAAGGGCCCCCAAACCGAAGTTTACGTAGGGTTTGATAATGCCTTGGTGGTGCCGCCAGTTGATGTTGGCGAGTGTGACATTACCGGAAATAGCAATAGACCAAGGCATCTTGGTCTCGAAACGGTTATCGTTGTTTTCATATGCGCCCGTCACTTTGCCCCCTATGTATTCAGCTTGGATACCAAAACCCGGTAGGATTTGGCGCTTCACGTACAGGCCATACCCGAGGCTTTGTTCCATTTTATCGAATTTACGGCGTAAGCCAATCAGGTTGGATTGATTCATCAAGCCTACGTGGGCGCCGATAGACCATGTCCGGTATTCGGATTCCGGGGCAAATGGTTTTACATCATTGATAACGGGTGTTTGTGCCATCAGTTGGGTGGCTGAAAGGATTCCTATGCCGGCTAGTAATCCTACTTTGGTAAACTCTTTTTTCATTAATTGTATTTGTTTATGCAATGATTTTGATTTTGTGAGCTTTCGTGCAATTAGCGCGCCAGTTTTATTCGATTCGGGGTGCGATACGTAAATAGATAAGTCCTATGAGAATAGCAATCCCGAAACTGAGGAGCGTGCCGATTAATACATATTCGGTGAGCTTTCGGTCTTTCCCGCGCCGTAGGTCGCCGAAGCGGAAGATGGATTTGGCGGCTAATAGAAAGCCGATGGCCTCCCAATGGTCGGTGACGACGAACAAGAATACAAAGAGGCGCTCCAACACACCAATGAAACGGCCAGCCTTGATGAGCGATGCTTCGTCCTTAAACAGTGCCTTTTCCTGCTCCTCCATGGTGTCTGGCCTCCATTGAGCAATCACTATTTTTATCAATACTGCCGGTACGAAGATGAGAAGAGCCAAGACGGTGAGGAAAAGTATACGGCCCGGCGTGATGATATGCTGCCACGCGATGCTAAAAGGTTCGTATAGGTATACCACTAATGCCAATGTAGCGAGGTGTAAGGCCTGGTCGATCAGGAAGTAAACCAAGATGTAACGATTTCGCTCCATATATAGTTTAGCCAGATCGATGAGATAGTGGGATAGGATAATGATGATGAAGCCTAGCCAATAGGTAGTGTCGAAACGGAGGAAGAGGGCGATGAGGGTTGCGTGGATGAGAAGGTGTGCATAAAGTCGCGTCGATTTATGCTTATAACGCTTCTTGTCCGCTACCCAACTGGTCGGTTGGAAGCAGAAATCGCCCAGGATATGCGCGAGGAGTAGTGTGAGAAATAACGTCATCCCGTTGTCTTTTGCAATATAGACTCCCTGAAGTAAATCGCCATCTTCATGATTTCATCGTATCCGGCACGTTGTTGGCGCTCGCTGATGCGCCCTTGGCTGATTTTTAAGAGGTTACCCAACTCTAGCTGGGTTTTACTGGGGTTTTCGATGGCCAGCGCTATGATTTCGGCCGAGTTAGGGGTCCAGCGATCCATGGTTAGCGAAGCTAGTTCCAAACAGATGTTGATGGCTCTGTCCACCTCTTCCCAGGGTGAACGGATGGCTAACTTGTTTTTTTTCAATTGATCGAATAGTCGCCCGGAATGCACGAATGCGTCCCCATTTGCTTCACTGATTTTTGGTGCATCATATGTTTTTGTGCCGATGCCGATAGCCATACGCACATCCAGCCCTGCTATTCGTTTAATAAGCGCTTTGATATGCAACGCCTTCAGAAGAGCGTTCTCTGGGTTTACGATTTCTACTTGGAAGCTGTCACCGCGCATGACCTCCCATACTTTCGGACTAGGTCCTTCGGCCGACAATACCGCCTTTAAGCTGGATAACCACTCGCTTGGGTCGGCAGCTTTTCTAGAATTGATAATATCGCCGGTTATGACACCTATCATGGGTCTCGTATAATATGATTTTGGTAAAGGTAGTTATTTTTAAGTAATCGGTATAGTTTTATCTGTTTTAAGGCAGATTTTTATAGTTATCTGGCTACTGGCAGATTTTAACCATTATCCGTTGTTAAACAGATAATTTCTCTTATAATCGCCTTCCTGAATCACCTCACCAGATTGTAATTACAGCCAATTTTGACTAAGTTTGCGCAATATATCAAACGCTATTTTTTAGATGACGAGCAGGGAAATCCGCGAAGCTTTTTTGGCCTTCTTTACTGGTAAGGGCCACCAAATTGTACCATCAGCCCCGGTAGTAATAAAAAATGACCCCACATTGATGTTTACCAATGCGGGCATGAACCAGTTCAAGGATATTTTTTTAGGGGAGGCACAAGCAACTTATCCCCGCGTAGCCGACACGCAGCGTTGCCTCCGGGTATCGGGAAAGCACAACGACCTGGAAGAGGTGGGGATCGATACCTACCACCATACGCTGTTTGAAATGCTTGGCAATTGGAGCTTCGGCGATTACTTTAAAAAAGAGGCGATTGCATGGAGTTGGGAATTACTCACCGAAGTGTATAAGCTGGATCGCGACAGGCTGTATGTGACGGTCTTTGAGGGCGACAGCGCAGACGGCTTGACAAAGGATGACGAAGCCTACGGATACTGGAAAGCATTTGTCTCGGAAGACCGTATCCTCATGGGCAGCAAGAAAGATAACTTTTGGGAGATGGGCGATACAGGGCCCTGTGGCCCCTGCTCGGAAATCCACGTGGATTGCCGGCCGGATAGCGAACGCCGCGCGGTAGACGGGAAGACTTTGGTCAACGCAGACCATCCGCAGGTAATCGAGATATGGAACCTCGTATTCATGCAATTCAACCGGCAACGAGATGGCTCGCTCAAACCACTACCGGCTAAACATGTAGACACGGGTATGGGCTTCGAACGGCTGGTGCGTGTTATACAGGGCAAACGCTCCAATTACGACACGGATGTGTTCCAGCCCATCATCGGATATATTGCAGCCAAGGCGGGGGTCAACTATGGGGAAGGCGAGAAAACCGATATTGCGATGCGTGTGATGGCCGACCATATCCGCGCCGTAGCCTTTGCCATTGCCGATGGACAATTGCCATCTAATAACAAAGCGGGGTATGTAATCCGCCGCATCCTAAGGCGAGGCGTGCGTTACGCTTATACATTTCTCCATTTCAAAGACCCTTTTTTACATGAGTTGGTGCCTTTATTGGCCAAGCAATTCGAAGGCGTATTTGACGAATTGATAGCGCAGCAGGATTTCGTGCAGAAAGTTGTGTTGGAAGAAGAGCAGTCATTCCTCCGTACCCTGGTATCCGGTGTGCAACGTTTTGAGAACTATGTTGCGGAACATCGGGCAATAAGCGGCGATTTTGCCTTCGAACTCTATGATACATTCGGCTTTCCAATCGATCTAACGGAACTACTCGCGAGGGAAAAGGGGGCAACGGTAGATATGCCTGCGTTCCATCGAGCCCTGAATGAACAGAAAAACCGGTCGCGGGCAGCCACGGCCATCGATGCCGACGATTGGGTGGTTTTGCGTGCCGGTGATGCGGTTGATTTTGTGGGGTATGACCATCTGGAATGTGAAACGGAAATCCATAAATACCGAAAAATTACCTTGAAGGGCAAAGATCAGTACCAAATTGTACTGGCTACCACCCCTTTTTATGCCGAAGGCGGTGGACAGGTAGGCGATACGGGACTATTGATAGGGATTGGCGGCCGGCCCGTTGCCGTAACGGATACGAAGCGTGAAAACGGACTGTGGGTCCATTATACGAAAGAACTCCCGAACAACCTCGAAGGAACATTTACGGCCAAAGTAGATGCAGTAAAACGAAGGGATACAGAAGCCAATCACTCGGCAACCCACTTGCTGCACGCGGCACTCAAACAGGTACTTGGCGAGCATGTAAATCAAAAAGGGTCTTTGGTCAATGCCAACTATTTGCGCTTCGACTTTTCGCATTTTACAAAAGTAGAAGAGGGGGATTTGATACAAATCGAACGGATAGTCAATGAAAAGGTCCGCGAAAACATCGCGTTGAAAGAAGAACGCGGTGTGCCGTTCCAGCAGGCTATTGATGCGGGAGTAACAGCGCTATTTGGTGAAAAATACGGAGATGAAGTTCGGGTAATTACATTTGACGAAAAATTTTCTAAGGAGTTATGTGGTGGTACCCACGTGCGCGCAACCGGTCAGATCGGGTTTTTCAAAATTATTTCGGAGAGTGCTGTTGCCGCCGGCGTACGACGCGTGGAGGCCATAACCGGTGCTGCCGCTGAACAATTTGTAGATGAACAAAGCCGGCTTGTCCGCGAATTGGGCGCATTGCTCAATAATCCCAAAGATGTGGTCTCGGCACTCGACCGGTTGCTTGAGGAAAACACTGCGCTGAAGAAAGAAGTGGAGCAGGCATTGGTTGCTAAAGCACTCCAGTTAAAAGCCGAATTGGCATCCAAAGCGGAAGATGTCAACGGTGTAAAGGCAATCATTGCACGGGTGGACCTGCCATCGGCGGACGGAGTGAAGACATTGTCGTATGCCTTGAAAGGCGACATCGACAACCTTTTTCTTGTATTGGGTACCGATATTGCCGGAAAGCCGGGACTAACGGTGGTCATTTCCGACACGCTGGTAAAGGAGCGCAATTGGAACGCCGCAGCGATTGTACGCGAGTTGGCTAAAGAAATCGGTGGCGGTGGCGGTGGACAGCCTTTCTACGCTACTGCGGGAGGCAAAGATATCAGTGGTTTGGATGGAGCTTTGAGCAAGGCCAAAACCTACATTCAGACGGGTATGATGTAAATTGAACGTAATGAAGAGATTGATTGTAGTCTTTGGATGGGTGGTGCTTTTATTGTCTTCTTGCGCCGGTGACGAGGTGTTTGTTATCGACGGGCAGGTACTCAACGCCCAAAGCATACAAACCGTGGCGCTCTATGAAGGCGAGCGTAAGCTGGACTCGGTTTTTATCGATGAGCAGGGGAGGTTCAAGTTTCAGCGACCGGCGTCGCATCCGCGGTTGCTTACCCTGGAAGCGGGCCAAAATAGATACCACCTCATTCTCCAAAACGGCGACCGGGTTACATTTCATGCAGACCTTGCGAAGCCAGTGGATACGTATGAGGTGATGGGGTCGCCGCTATCGGACAAGATAAAGCAGTTTGCAATAACGTTCGCTGAAAAAGAAAGGGCACAGTCCGAACTAGAAGCGTCGTTTGCCGACCAGGCTGCCGGATTGGATGACACCGCCTTGATGACGCTAAGACAGCGCTTTCTGCAGCGGTACCGTGAGCAGATGGCCGATTACACGGAGGCTGCGGTGCGTTTTGCCGACGAGCACGATGACCTCGCCGGGTTCTATGCCATGACGACGCTCGATACGGAGCTGGCCGAAGCGGAGTTGATTGACTATGCAGACCGTATTGCCGGTCGGTGGAGTGACAATGCCCGCGTGCGGCAATTCCTCGAAGAAATGGCCCGCTTAAAGCTACTGGCTATCGGACAACCTGCGCCCGACTTTGAATCGCTCACGCCAAACAACCAACCGGTGAACCTTTCCGATTTCAGGGGAAAATATACGCTGGTGGATTTCTGGGCATCATGGTGTGTGCCCTGCCGCCAAGAAAATCCAAATATTGTGGAGCAGTACCATCGCTTTAAAGACGAAGGGTTTACGGTACTTGGTGTGTCATTAGATGGTAATCCGGGAGCATGGATGCGGGCTGTCGAGGCGGATGGCTTGGAATGGACGCAAGTTTCTGATTTGCAGCAATGGGGCAGTGAAGTGGTAGGTTTATATCGTATACAAGCCATACCGACATCCTATCTGTTAGATCCCGATGGTATCATTATTGCCAAGAACCTGCGTGGGCCCGACTTGGCGGCTTTTCTGGAAAAGATATTCGAATAATACGTTTTTTGCGTTAATGAATGGTGTGGTTTAATGATTTGTTAATATTGATTTAACCATTTATTACCCTTATGTACATATTTTAGCAAAAAAATAACACCATGAGTTCCATCAAGCAAAAGATACTGGTAGTCGACGACGAGCCCGATATTGTGGAGTTGATAGCCTATAACCTTAAACGCGAGGGCTATCAGGTATATACGGCCGCAAATGGACAGGAAGCCGTAGCCACAGCCAAGAAGGTGATGCCAGATTTAATCATCCTGGATGTGATGATGCCCAAAATGGACGGAATAGAAGCCTGCCGCATCATGCGTGCTATGCCGGAATTCAAAAGCACATTCATGGTGTTTCTCACTGCCCGCAGTGAGGAATATTCTGAAATCGCTGGCTTTAATGTCGGGGCGGATGACTATATTGCGAAACCCATCAAACCCCGTGCGCTATTAAGTCGTATCAACGCAATCCTCCGCCGGAATATGCAAAACGAAGAGCTTGTCGAAGAGAAGCTGGAAGTCAAGGATCTTGTCATCGACCGAGAGGCTTTCCTTGTATTCAAAAATGGTGAAAAAATTGTCCTCGCCAAGAAGGAATTTGAATTGCTCTACCTATTGGCCTCCAAACCGGGGAAGGTCTATACGCGGGAGGCAATCCTCAAAAATATCTGGGAAGACGCCGTGGTAGTGACAAACCGTACCATCGACGTCCATATACGCAAGTTACGTGAAAAGATCGGTGAGGATTATGTTGCCACCGTGAAAGGCGTGGGGTACAAATTTGAAGCCTAGCCTAGCCATACTTCTCGGATAAACATCCTACGGTGTGGAAAATAATGGTTGCTGCGAGTTTCGCTGTCCGGCTATCGATGTCGATTGCCGGGTTCAGTTCCGCAATGTCGAACGACATCACTTTGCCGGTTTCGAGTACCCTTTCTAAACAATGGAAAAACACGGCGTCTGGCCGAATGCCGTTGTACGCAGTAGCGCTAACGCCGGGCGCATAAGGAGCGGCGAATACATCCATGTCAATGGTCACATATAATCGCTCATTTAATTGGCAAAAGCGTTCCACCAATCCGTCGAGCTGCCCATGATCGCACCCATCGAACTGCTCTGCAAGTATGTATTGGGTGCGCGTTTGGTGCGCGGTTTCGAATAGTTGTGGTGTGTTGCTCGTTTTTTGGATACCCAGTGCGAGGTAACGGAAGTCGGCTTTGGCGCTTTTGCAATGCCGTGCAATTTGCCAAAAGCCGGTTCCCGAGGTGGGGCCGCTTGTACTGACCCCTCGATTGTCAAAATGGGCATCGAAGTTGATTATACCTATATGCTGTTCATTTCTGCCTTTCAGAAACATGTCTATACCGCAATAATGGCCATAGGTTATCTCGTGGCCGCCACCCAATAGGATGGGAAATGCGCCGCGATCCAAAATTTTCGTTACGGCCAATGCGAGCTGTTGTTGTGCTGTTTCCAGGTCACCGTCGTCGCAGATGATATCCCCCGCGTCATAGATGTCTACGTGCGGATAATATACCGGAAGATTACTGAGTGCCTCGCGGATAGCGCTGGGCCCCTCCGCCGCGCCAATCCGCCCATGGTTTCGTTTTACCCCTTCATCACAGGCGAAGCCCAAAAGCACAATGGCGAATGCATTCCCCAAGTTTGCTGTTGGCGCCGTAAGGTTCACCAATTTTAGGTGTTGGTGCCAACGCCGGACAGCGGGGTCGTCCCCATCGTCCCTGCCTTTCCATAGCTCCTTGGTCGGTTCGAGGTAGAACCGGGGGGCTATCGAATCGGTTTTCCGTACTTCCATACCTGTATCGGTTTCAGTGTGCCCTGATGGTATAATATATCCCTATAATCTGCCGTTTGATAGGCTTGCATGTCGGCAATCCGGCCATTTTCCAATGTGCCGCGATCGGTGAGCCGCAGCGCATAGGCAGCCCTGAACGTAAGTCCGGCCAAGGTTTCGGCGAGCGTTAGTTTTTGATATGCACTCAATACCGACCCTTGTACCAATAGGTCGCCCATGGGGGCAGACCCTGGATTCCAATCACTCGCAATGGCCAAGCAAGCACCAGCGTCCAACAGCTTACGCGCCGGGACAAAGTCCATGCCCAGCCCCAATGATGCTCCGGGTAAGGCTACGGCTACCGTGTTTGACTCGGCCAATAACTTGATCTCATGGGGGGTGCTCGCCTCCAGGTGGTCTGCTGATACAGCGCCGCATGCCACGGCAGTGACGGAACCGCCAGGTGTGAACTGATCAGCATGGACGGTAAGTTCGAATCCCATCTGCCCGGCCCTTTGTAGGTAATACCTTCCTTCGGACTGGCTAAAAGCGGTTTGTTCAATAAAAATATCGGTACGGTTAGCCAGTCCCTCGCTTCGCACAATAGGCAACAGCACGGCCAGGACATGATGGAGGTACGCCATGTCGTTGGCATTAAAATCGCGCGGTTTGATATGCGCGGCAAGGCACGTGGCGAAAAGGTCTGCGGGGGTGAGCGTACGCGCATCGGCAATTGCACGAAGCATTTTCAGTTCGTTTTCCACATCCAACCCGTAGCCGCTTTTTACCTCCATGCTGGTTACGCCGGCCCGCAAGGCACTATTTGCCCGTGCGGCGGTCTGCTGGGCCAGTGCCGCCTGCGATGCTGCCCGTGTTTGGATGACGGAATCCCATATGCCGCCCCCAGCTTCTGCTATCTCCAAGTAGCTTTTTCCCGCCACCCGGAGGGCATAATCGGGGGCCCGGTTTCCAGCGAAGCAAATATGCGTGTGTGCATCGACAAATCCGGGAAGGAGCGTTTGCTGGCCTATGACTTCCTCCACCTCGGCAGCCGGGTATTGCTTGTGGAGGTCTTCGAAACGGCCTACGGCAACAATACGGCCGATATCAACAACGATACCACCACCGTAGAGAAGTTCTAGTTGGTCGTCTGCAAGCGGACCTTTTAGGGGCATTCCACGCAGGGTTATCAATTGGGAGAACGGGCCGATCAGCTTCATTTTATACAAGAATGTCAAATTGCCGACCACATTCAGTTGCTTTTTCATATCCCGCATCGTGATGCCGGAAGATGCCCATGGCAGGGTCGTTGTGTAGTACCCTGCGCAGACATTGCGCGGCACGGTCCGTCCCATCGGCAACGACCACCATGCCGGCGTGCTGGGCGTAACCCATGCCAACACCGCCGCCGTGGTGGAACGAAACCCATGTAGCCCCACCGGCAACGTTGCTCATTAAATTAAGCAGTGGCCAGTCTGAAACAGCATCAGAGCCATCCTTCATCGCTTCGGTTTCGCGGTTTGGGGAAGCCACGGAGCCGCAGTCAAGGTGGTCCCGGCCGATGACGATCGGTGCTTTTACC
This sequence comes from Parapedobacter sp., assembly GCF_053550995.1. Lineage (NCBI taxonomy): Bacteria > Pseudomonadati > Bacteroidota > Sphingobacteriia > Sphingobacteriales > Sphingobacteriaceae > Parapedobacter > Parapedobacter sp. Next base: position 46,119 of record NZ_JBMQOC010000115.1, on the reverse strand, counting down.
CTACCCGTTTTGACCAGTTCATTGAATAATAAACCTGCTTGCTCCCGTTCGCCCATACCCAGCCAGCATATGCGTGCCGGAAGGCCTTGGAAAGCTACTTTTTCCCTTGCTTGGCGGAGCCAATGGTGGAGCGCTTTGTTTTCGGGGAAATGCGCCATCAGCGCTTCATCGGTTATATAAATATCTTGGGGGTCGCCCGACAATGCCACCCATCGGAAAGGGCCTTTGCCTGCACAGAATAGAGGACGGATAAATGCCGGGGTAAATCCCGGAAAGTCAAAAGCACGTTGTTCGCCACCTTCCTTTGCAAATTCACGGAGGTTGTTGCCGTAGTCGAATGTTACGGCTCCACGGCGCTGCATTTCGAGCATGAATCCGACGTGCCGTGCCATGCTTTTCATAGCCCTTTTCTTATAAGCTGCCGGATCCGTAAGACGAAGCGCTGTCGCTTCGGCTAGTGTCATTTGATGGGGGATGTATCCCGATATTGGATCATGTGCGGATGTTTGGTCCGTCAGGATGTCGGGGATAATATGGTCTCGTAACAGTCGCTCAAGAAGATCGCCGGCATCGCTTACTAACCCGATAGAGAGTGGTTTTTTGTCGCATATCGCCTCACGTACCCATTGGATAGCTTCCGTGTATGATGTGGTCATTCGGTCGATATATTTGGTGTCCAAACGCTTTTGTATGCGCGACTCATCGACATCGGCACCTAGAAATACCGCACCGGCCATGGTGGCTGCCAGGGGCTGTGCGCCGCCCATTCCACCGAGTCCCGCGGTAACGAGTAGCCGGCCCCGGAGATTGCCGTCGAAGTGTTGTCGGCCGCATTCCACAAACGTTTCATAGGTGCCTTGTAAAATACCTTGCGACCCGATATATATCCAGCTACCCGCTGTCATTTGTCCGTACATCATCAATCCATTGGCACGCAGCTGGTTGAAATGTTCCCACGTGGCCCATTTGGGTACCAGGTTACTGTTGGCTATCAGCACGCGAGGTGCCTGTAGGTGCGTACGGACGATCCCTACCGGTTTACCCGATTGAACCAATAGCGAGTGGTCTTCATCCAGCGCGAGTAAAAGTTCAATGATCCGTTGCAGGGCCTCGGGGTTGCGGGCGGCTTGTCCGATGCCGCCATATACCACCAATTCTTCCGGGTTTTCAGCCACTTCGGCATTCAGGTTATTCAACAACATGCGGAGAGGAGCCTCCGTTTGCCAGCTTTTTGCATGGAGTTCTGCGCCGATGGGGGAAATGTAGTGGGGGTGGTTGGCGTATCGGTTAAGAAATGTTGAAAGCGTCATAAGCTGTTTGATTAAATTGGTTGTCATGTACCTTTGCAGCCTGGTTTGCGGCCGCTACAAATGCCCCGCTATGGATGAGTTGTTGGAGACCGTTGATGTCGTCGGCAAAAATGCGATCGCGCTCAGTAAATGGTATGTGCTTCCTGACCAATGTATGGCATGCTTCTAGTATCTCAGACGAGTGGAGTGGCCTGCGGAAGTCGATGGCCTGCGCCGCATACAGGAGCTCGATGGCCAGGATGTATTCGAGGTGATCGATGATTTTGTTCAATTTACGACCGCTGATAGAACCCATGGAAACATGGTCCTCTTGGCCGAGCGAGGTTGGAATACTATCGGCGCTGGCTGGGAAACAGAGGTTTTTGTTTTCGGAGACCAACGCTGCTGCGGTATACTGCGGTATCATGAAGCCCGAATTTAATCCGGCATCGCGGATGAGCAGTTTAGGGAGCCCGTAACGGCCTTCGATGATCAGGTAACATCGGCGGTCAGCGATATTTCCCAGTTCGGCGGCGCCGATGGCTGCATAATCGAGGGCAATGGCCAGTGGCTGGCCATGGAAATTCCCGCCGCTGATGGTGTCATGCGGACCTAGTATGATCGGGTTGTCGGTCACCGAATTGATTTCTATTTCGGTGAGGTCCTTGAGATGGAGCCATGCAGCACGCGACGCGCCATGTACCTGTGGTATACACCGCAGCGAATAAGGGTCCTGGACGCGGCCGCAGTCGGGATGCGAATTGGCAATTTCCGATTTATGTAGCAGCCGCCACAAACGATGGGCAACTAGCTGATTTCCGGGAAAGGGACGTATTTGATGCAAACGTGTATCAAAGGGCTTATAAGATCCCATCAGCCCCTCAAGTGACATGGCCCCTATAATATCGGCGGCCTCCAATGCGTTGTACATACGATATAGGCCGTGTACCGCATGGGCTGCAATGAATTGCGTGCCATTGATCAGCGCTAACCCTTCTTTCGGCCCGAGTTGAAGGGGTGGCATGCCCCGTGCTTGCAATACTTCTTTCGCTGGCAGCACCTCTCCTTTATAATGTACATGCCCGAAGCCAATAAGCGGTAGGAAGAGATGGGAAAGCGGCGCGAGATCACCGGAAGCACCCACCGATCCCTGTTCGGGCACTACGGGAATAATTTCCTGTTCGGCCATCCAGATGATGCGTTCAAGGGTACGTAGTTGTATACCTGAATACCCCTGGGCCAACGCGTGCGCTTTGATAATCATCATGGTTTTGGCAATCGATTTGGGGATGGGATTGCCCACACCAACCGCATGGCTTTTGAGCAGATTGTGCTGTAGGTTGGCCGTGTCTTTGGGACTGATGATGGTATCACAAAGTGGACCGAATCCCGTGTTAACGCCGTATACCACTTCATCGTGGTTTACAATATCCCTCACATACGATTGGGAGCGATCGATTTTATGCCTGTCTTTTGCGGATAATGTGCCGTGGAGCGTTCCATGCGTAAGTGCCATGGCTTTGCCTATCGTTAGTTGGTCAGTGCCGTATCGGAAATTCTTCATCGTCTATACATTGTGCGTGATTCGGTAATGCGTATGGAAAGCGCTTTTTGCAATGGTAACCAATATTCGTTTTTTTCCAAAATAAAAAGCCAATTTTTCTTTCGGTAGCTTCAATAGTGATATCGTGAAATTATTACGTTAATTTTGACCGGATATGTCTGTATTTCGGTTTAAACAATTTGCAGTTGACCAGTCAGGGTGCGCTATGAAAATAAATACGGATGGCGTGTTGTTGGCAGCAATGGTGGCTGCTGATTTTCCGAAACGCATCCTTGATGTGGGCACGGGAACGGGCGTGATTTCGTTAATGCTTGCACAGCGCTTCCCGTTGGCAACCATCGATGCGATAGAGATTGATACGTCGCCCGCCGATACTGCCCGTAGGAATTTCGAAGACTCACCTTTTGCATCGAGGCTTACAAGCCATGCCGTATCGTTGGTTGATTTCGACGGAAGGGCTCCCTATGACCTGATTGTATCTAACCCGCCGTTTTTTTTACGTTCCCTTCAGAACGATGATCGGCGGAAGCGGATGGCAAGGCATACGGATATGGGCTTTTTCGACGAATTATTGATGCGTTCGAAGCGATGGTTGGCCCCCACTGGGAGCTTACAGGTCATACTGCCACCTGATTTGGCCGACAGCATTGGAAAAAAGGCGGCTGAAGACCACGGGCTTGGTACACAGACCGCCGTAACCATCCGCTCGTTTGCTTCCCACCCACCGATAAGACGTGTCGTGTCGTTGGGTCAGCCGGGCGGTGGGGCAGATGGAGGCGATGCTTTTAAGGAATTGATTATTTACGAGCGCCACGGCACCCACAGTGCCGCATATAGGGAACTATTGCAACCTTTTTTTCTAGCATTATAAGATTGCCTATCTTCGCCTGCACGGTATGATACGAGTTGGATTGCTTTCGGATACGCATGGATACCTGGATGATTCCATTTTTACCCATTTTGATCGGTGCGATGAAATATGGCATGCCGGCGATTTTGGCAATATAGCCGTGGCCGATACGTTAGCCGCCTTCAAGCCCCTGAAAGGCGTTTACGGCAATGTCGACGGGCAGGATATCCGTGCCATTTACCCCGAGCATTTACGGTTCTCATGCGAAGCGGTGGATGTATGGATGACTCATATTGGCGGCTATCCCGGCCGTTATAATTCGCAGGTGAGATCGGCCATACAAATGGCGCCTCCCAAGCTCTTTATTTGTGGCCATTCCCACATTCTCAAGGTGATGTTTGACCAAAAGTTACAATGCTTGCATCTCAACCCCGGTGCAGCCGGAAAACACGGCTGGCATAAGGTCCGAACGCTTTTACGTTTTAGCATAGACGATAATCGTATCGAGAACCTTGAGGTGATTGAATTGGCTGTAAGATAGAAATTGAATTACACTAAGTTTTTGTTTTCTGTTTGATTGATGGCTTTTTTGGCTATTTTTGCATCGTTTTAAAATGCATAAAATACACTAACTTAGTTCGCGATTATGACGAAAACAATTACATTGGGTCAATTCATCATTGAAAAGCAATCTGATTTCCCATATGCCAAAGGTGAGTTGTCAAGGCTTTTGCGTGATATCGGTATCGCGGCCAAAATTGTGAACCGGGAGGTCAATAAGGCAGGGCTTGTTGATATCCTCGGCGACAATGGTACAACCAATGTACAAGGTGAAGGGCAGAAGAAGCTCGATGTATATGCCGATGAACAATTTATTTCTGCACTGCGAAGCGGTGGCGAATGTTGTGTGGTCGCATCGGAAGAACACGACGAATGTATTTTCATCAACTCCAGGATATCGCAACACGCGAAGTACATCGTCTGTATCGATCCGCTGGATGGTTCGTCAAATATCGACGTGAACGTGTCTGTCGGTACAATTTTCTCCATTTACCGCCGTATTGCAAACGAGGGCCCGGTAAAACCGGAGGAGATTCTCCAGAAGGGCATCCATCAAGTAGCTGCAGGTTATGTGGTATACGGATCGTCGACGATGTTGGTTTATACAACGGGTAAAGGCGTTAATGGGTTTACACTCGATCCTTCCATTGGGGAATTCTGCCTGTCCCATCCCAATATGCAGATTCCACGTGATGGTACGATTTATTCGATCAACGAGGGTAACTATATTAAGTTCCCGCAGGGCGTGAAAGATTACATCAAATATTGCCAGGTGGAGGACAGCGCGGGCAACAGGCCTTATACATCCCGGTATATCGGCTCAATGGTTGCCGATGTGCACCGGAATCTGATCAAAGGCGGTGTTTTCCTTTATCCGACAACTTCGTCCCATCCTCGAGGCAAATTGCGATTGATGTACGAGTGTAACCCATTGGCATTCATTGTTGAACAGGCCGGGGGAAAGGCAACTGACGGCCACCGCAGGATATTAGACATCCAACCCGAAGAACTGCATCAACGGACGCCGGTATTCATGGGCAGCACGGAGATGGTCGAAAAGGTGGAACGGTTTGTACAATTGCCAGCCGAAGAAGCATTTGCGGCCGGATATTAAAGGCTATCACGCACCTCTAGCAGAAATGCTTTGAGGCGTTGGAGCGAGTCGATGACCCGTTGGTTTTCCTGTGCCTCATTCTTATTGGTCCGCAGGTATTCACGCGCACCCTGCAGGGTGTATCCTTTGTCTTTAACAAGGTTGAAAATAATTTTGAGGTTCGCGATATCGTTGGGTGTGAAGAGTCGGTTTCCTTTCTTGTTTTTCTTCGGCTGGATAATGTCAAATTCACGCTCGTAGAACCGTATTTGGGAGGCATTCACACCAAACATGGTGGTTACTTCCCCCATGGTGTAGTAAAGTTTGTTTATTTCGCGCTCCTTGTAGGGCATATTACCAAGCTATTAATTTGATTATCCGCTATCACAAAGATACAATTACATTTGGATTATTGCGACATCGCGATCAACGCGGCCGTAATTAATCAAACGATTGGTTCTCTTGCGAGGCTGCTTCCAGTATAGCAGCATATTCCATGGGGGTGAGATCGTTGTAAATAAAATTAATCGGATTTACTGGTTTACCGTTTTTGTGCACTTCATAATGTAGGTGCGGCCCTGTTGAGGTACCGGTATTACCTACATATCCGATGAGATCCCCTCGTTTTACTAGTTGACCTGCCTTTACGGCGATACGGCTCATGTGGCCGTAAAGTGTTTTGTAACTATATCCGTGGTCCACGACAATGCGGCGCCCATACCCCCCGTCCAAGCCTGCCGCCTCCACTTTTCCGTTGCCCGTGGCATAAATAGGAGTGCCGGAAGGGGCGGTGAAATCAATACCGGTATGCATCTTCCTGATTTTGTAAACCGGATGGATCCGTACACCGAAGCCGGAGATGCCTGTGCGCGCTTTTCTTGAGTCGACAGGTTGTATGGCCGGAATACTTGCCATCATCTCAGCTTTCGACTTGGCCATTTCCGTCAATTCGTCGTACGATTTCGACTGTACATAGAGTGCCTTGGAGATGTAATCGAGCTTTTTAGCTGTCTCGATCATTAAATTCGAATTGCTGAAATGTTCAAGGTTTTGGTAGCGGTTCACTCCACCGAACCCTGCTTTCCGTACGTCGGGCGATATGGGGTCTGCTTCGAAGATAACGCGGTAGATGTTGTCGTCGCGATGCTGCATGTTTTCCAATGCGGCATCGATCTGCTCCATGCGATCCTGCATAATGTTGTATTGCAGGGCCATCTGGTCTACTTCCCGTTGCAGTTGCTTTTCTTTTGGCGAATCAATAAAGGTAAAACCGATGTAAAGGAGGAGCATGGCACAAGCAAACGAGCTGGTAAGAAACCCAACTGCCCGCAATGCCCAAGTGCGGGTGCTTGTCTTGATTTTTTCATACTTGAGCGTATGGGAATTGTAATGGTATTTCGCTTTTGCCATTTACACTGCTGCCAATGGTTCCAAACTGCGTACAACGAACGCTGGCAAATATAGTTAATTTTTCAAAATATGCTATTTGACGATGCCCAAAAATAGCGCAACTTTTTGCTTGAGTTGGCGGCGGTCAACGATGAAATCGAGGAAACCGTGCTCCAGTAGGAATTCTGATGTCTGAAAGCCCTTCGGAAGGTCTTTTTTGATGGTTTCTTTGATGACACGTGGGCCTGCAAAGCCAATAAGTGCTCCGGGCTCGGCAATGTTGATGTCGCCCAACATTGCGTACGAAGCGGTCACACCTCCCGTTGTGGGGTCCGTCAACAGGCAGATGTAAGGTAGCTTGGCTTCATTTAATAGGGCGAGTTTTGCCGACGTTTTGGCCATTTGCATCAGCGAAAATGCGGCTTCCATCATGCGGGCACCGCCCGATTTGGAGATGAGCATGAACGGGAGTTTGTGCGCCAGACAATAATCAATGGAACGGGCTATTTTTTCGCCAACGACCGATCCCATGGAGCCACCGATAAAGGTGAAATCCATACACGCCAGTACAAGGTCTTGGCCTTCCACCTTGCCGTGGGCACATCGGATAGCATCATTCAAACCCGTTTTTGCGTAGCTTTCTTCAAGCCGTTCGGTGTATTTTTTTGTGTCTTCAAATCGAAGCGGGTCGCCCGACCGCAGATTGGGGAAAAGCTCGGTAAACTGGTTGTCGTCGAATAGGATCGAAAAGTAGGCTGCCGAGCCGATGCGTAAGTGGTAGCCGCAATAGTGGCATACATACTTGTTTTCAATCTGCTCGATGTTCAACAGCGGCTTTTTGCACGACGGGCACTTGTTCCATAGGCCATCAGGCGCTTCCTTTTTGTGTTCGGTAGCCGTACTGATCCCGGCCTTTTCACGTCTAAACCAACTCATGCAACTTATATTATGGGATGCAAACTTAGATAAAGTTGTGTGGATATGCAAGTGTTCCCAACGGGATAGGTGGATGGAATAAAAAAGGGGTAAGCTACTTCTATCGCACCGCTACAACCCGATACCCTTGCTGTGTTCCCACCCTGGGGGGTTCTCGAGGAGCTGGTCGTAAAAGACTTACCCACGGCAAAAGTAGCAAAAAATGTATTATCTGCCAATAAAAATGATGTTATAACTGCAAGGCATTGGCTTGCAGTATGGTTTATGTTGCGCGGTAGACTTTGCCGGGCAAGGCAATGACAATGCCATGCATCTCCAATTCGAGTAACGTAACGGCAAGTTTACTCTGCGGCCATCTAAGTTGCAAAGAGAGTGCGTCTATCGATAGCTCGCGGGCAGTATGGATCATATCATATACGCGCTGCTGTGATGCGCTTAGCGATACAGGTAGTTGAAGCTGTTTGGGCTTCTGCGTAGACGCGGGTTCCCAATTCATAAGGTATTGCAAGTCTTTTGCGCTGGTAATTAAGTGTGCCCGATGCGTTTTGATTAAATAGTTGCTCCCTTCGGAAAACTCCTGGTGAAGGCTGCCTGGGAAGGCACACACATCGCGGCTATATGAATTGGCTAGCTCGGCAGTAATCAGTGCCCCACCTTTAGCTGCCGCTTCCACAACGATGGTCACATCGGCCAGGCCCGCGATGATGCGGTTCCGCATGGGGAAATTCTGCCGGTCGGGCTTGGTACCCGATGGGAATTCGGTAAGCAGTCCGCCACAATCAAGCATTTTTGCCGCCATTTCCCTATTTGCCGCGGGGTAGATGCGGTCCAGGCCATGCCCAAGCACACCCACCGTTGGTATGTCGTGGTTCAATGCATTCCGGTGCGCATAGCTGTCGATACCGTAAGCCAAACCGCTGACAACGGTAACGTTGTATGCGGAAAGTGCCGGTATGAGGTCGGCACATATGGATTTTCCGTAAGCAGTGGCATTCCGGGTGCCTACGATACTCACCATATGTGGTGCATTGAGATCGGCATTCCCGCGGTAGTAAAGCAGAAGCGGTGCATCCGTACATTCGGCAAGGCGTCTTGGGTAGGCGCCGTCTCCCCAAAACAAGGGCTCTATATGGTGTTTTTCGATAAAATGAAGTTCCTTCTCCGCTGCTTTGAGCACATCTGCGTCCGAAAGTCCTTCGATTACCCGGCTGTTCAGGCCCTGTATTCCGCGGAGCTCACTCTTCGTCGACGAAAATACGCCCTCCGCACCACCGAAGTGGGAGAGGAGATGGCGGCCGATTACCGGCCCGACACCGTTTACCTTGGTCAACGCAATCTGGTAAAGTAGGCTCATCTTGGATTGCGAATATATGAAATACCCCCGATTCAGCAAGAAAGTCATTCATATTTTTGAGTTGTTGAAATGGAATATGTCCATTACATTTGCTTTATGTCTGAACACGAAATGCCAAAGCTTGAAGTCTGGATGCGCGGCCCCGTACCGGGGGTGCCGCCATTGCTCCAACCCGTCGCCCACGCGTTATTGCAAGCCAGGGAAGAAGTGGCGAAATACATGGACGGCTTCGATGATACCTATTTATGGGTCCGGCCTGCGGGCAGGGCTTCGGTGGGGTTCCATTTGCAGCATATCAGTGGCGTTGTCGACCGGTTATTTACCTATGCAATAAACAATCCCTTGTCTCAACAACAGTTTGAATATCTCCGTACAGAAGGGCAGGAAGCGCCCCATATCCGTTCGGCCGATTTGGTACTCGCATTCGGAAAGCAGGTGGAAACCGCCGTTGAACAGCTCCGAGGTACGGATGAAACGACGTTGACCGATGTGCGCTACCTCGGTAGAAAGCGAATACCGACAACACAGGTGGGCTTGTTGTTCCACGCTGCCGAACACACGCAGCGCCACGTGGGGCAATTGCTCGTAACGGTAACGGTCATCCCATCTGTGATAGGCAACAATTCGCGCTAAACGGGGATGTAAACAACCTGCTTGGTTTCGAAAAAGTCCTCCTCGAAATAATCGGACAACGCAAATACTTCGGCAGGAAGCCTAGCTTCTTTCAGTTCTTCCTCTAAATTACCGCCCTTTAAGTATAAGATGCCGTTGGAAATGGCGTTTTGATGCTTTTTGCGGAATTTATTGGCCACCCATGGGTAGAAATCGACCAGTCGGGTAACTGCGCGCGAAACCACGAAGTCATACTGGCCATCCACTTGCTCGGCACGGATATGGTCGGCTTCCACGTTTGATAGGCCCAGTTCATCGGCAACATGGCGGACAACCTTGATCTTCTTGCCTATGGAGTCGACGAGATGGAAATATACGTTCGGAAAAAGGATTGCCAGCGGTATGCCGGGGAAACCGCCACCAGTACCGACATCCAATACCCGCGTGCCGGGCACAAAGTTGGTGAATTTGGCGATGCCAAGCGAATGCAATACGTGGTGAAGGTAGAGCTTATCGATATCTTTGCGTGATACCACGTTGATTTGCGAATTCCAATGCGGATACAGTTCACCCAATTGGCGGTATTGTTCCCGTTGCCTTTCCGAGAGCTTCGGGAAATAGTGGTAAATGAGATCTACTCCTGGAACTAACATAACCGTATCAAAATTTGAAGATTTTCAATTCGAAGGTTCCGGTGTTATTTCCACCTTACCTCTTTTTTATACATCGCGAAGAATCCGTTGATACAAATATACCCGTAGTAAAAGGCATCCAAGAACGGCAGCCACCATATCAATCCTGCCACCTGTAGTTTTTTCATGGTTGGAATATAAATAGCCAATTGAATGAAGAATCGAAGTAGGAACATGCCCGCGATGAGGTACCAATATGAAGAGTATAAGGCCAATGAAACGATGGATAACACGTAGAACAGGAAGGCGCTGACCAATTGCGTGGCCAGCATCCGCCGATGCGACGGCCGATAGGCCTTCGAGGCGCTTGCATGCCGCGTCTTCTGTTGGACATATGCTGAAAATGTCGTTTTCGGCTCGCTCCATACGTGGGCCGCCGGCTCGATGCAGATCACGGTATTATGCGGCGTGGCGTTCTGGTTGACGAACAGGTCGTCATCGCCCGAAGGGATATGCATGTGCGCGGCAAAACCCTTCCCCCGGAAGAATAAACTTTTCGTATACCCCAGGTTGCGCCCCACCCCCATATACGCGTTGCCCTTGAGGGCATAGGATAGGTAGCTCATGGCTGTATGGAAGGTCTCAAAACGAATCAATGCATTCAAGAATCCCGGTTTCTTTGTGTAGGGAGAATATCCAAGTATGATTTCTTCACCGCCGTCGAACGCACTAGCCATATATTGGAGCCATTGGTCGGATTGGGGCACGCAATCGGCGTCAGTAAAAACCAGATGTTCGTATTGGGCAGCTTTGATACCCAAGGTTACGGCGAACTTCTTACCATGCTTGAGGCGTACATGCTCCGCAATTTCGACCACCCTCAAATGGCTATACTGCGTACACAATTCTTTCAATAACCATTTGGTTTCGTCTTCGGAGAAATCATTGACCAAAATCACTTCAAACCGATGATAGTTTTGATGGAGGATCTTTGGCAGATTTTGCCGTAAGTTACCCTCCTCATTACGGGCACAGATGATGACCGACAACGGCGGGGCCGCTATATTTTCTTTCGCTTCGGGTTTTTTATAAAAGGCGAGCCGACTGTAAACAAAAAGCAGAAAATACAACTGCAAAACCAAAAGCAACCCGCATATGCCTAGCAATAGGAAGAAAGGTGTTTCGGTAATTTGGTTGAGTACATCCATATATGCTGCCAAAGATAACACGTTAAATTTAAAATCATAACCGGCCGACTGTGGCTATGGGTTGTTTTTGCTATTTTTGTGCGGAAATGAAATTCAAGCTTCAGGCAACAGATAGCCAATCCAAGGCACGTGCAGGTCTTATCGAAACCGCACATGGCACCATCGAGACTCCTATTTTTATGCCGGTAGGTACGGCAGGTACCGTAAAGGCGGTGCATCAGCACGAGTTGGTCGATGCCGTGAAAGCGCAAATCATCCTTGGTAACACGTATCACCTCTACCTACGCCCCGGGCTGGACGTGTTACAGGCCGCGGGCGGGCTCCATCGTTTTAACGGTTGGTCGGGCCCCATATTGACCGATAGTGGTGGCTATCAGGTGTATTCGCTCACTGAAGTGCGCAAAATCAAAGAGGAAGGCGTTACGTTCCGCTCGCATATCGATGGTTCCAAACACCTTTTTACCCCCGAGAACGTGATGGACACCCAACGTATTATCGGTGCCGACATCATCATGGCGTTTGATGAATGTACCCCGTATCCGTGCGATTACCATTACGCAAAGCGTTCGGTCGACATGACACATCGTTGGCTGCAACGTTGTTGTGATCGGTTTGACAACACGGAACCGCGATATGGTTATGAGCAAACCTTATTTCCCATTGTGCAGGGCTCGGTATATCGAGACCTGCGGGAGAAGTCGGCCGAGACCATTGCTGGATTCGGCCGCGATGGCAATGCTATCGGAGGACTTTCCGTAGGTGAACCCGCGGAGGAGATGTACGCCATGACAGAAGTGGTTTGTGATATACTCCCTGCCGAAAAACCCCGTTACCTGATGGGCGTGGGGACGCCGGTCAATATCCTCGAAAACATTGCCCTGGGTATCGATATGTTCGACTGCGTGATGCCTACACGCAATGCACGTAACGGCATGCTGTTTACAAAAAACGGTATCATCAATATCAAGAACAAAAAATGGGAGGCAGACTTTACACCGATCGATGCGGAAAGTGACTTGCTGGCAGACCGGATGTATACCAAGGCGTACCTACGGCACCTCATCCGGTCGCAGGAAATCCTCGGTGCCCAGATAGCATCGCTGCACAACCTCCATTTTTATTTGTGGTTGGTCCGCGAGGCACGCACCCATATCCTGGCGGGCGACTTCCGCGAATGGAAAAATAGAATGGTTACGCAATTGGGGGAGAAGTTATGAAACGGCTACGGATACCTTTCTTAAATACCATAGATCGGTACATCATCGGTAAGTACTTGAGTACGTTTATGTTTACCATGGCTATTTTTACGGTTGTAGCCGTTGTATTCGATGTCTCCGAGCGATTGGATGACTTCATGAAACATGACGCGCCTTTCTCGAAAATCGTATTTGAGTATTATGCCGGGTTTGTGCCGTTTTACCTCAATATGCTGTCGCCGTTGATCAATTTCATCGCCGTTATCTTTTTCACGGCGAAAATGGCCGATCAAACGGAAATCGTGCCTATTTTAAGTGGTGGGATGAGCTTCAACCGCTTCATCAGGCCGTATATGGTGGCTGCGACCGTTATCTTCTTGCTGAATTTTATCTTCAGTGTTTACATCATACCGCGTACCAATAAGCTGAAGGTGGGGTTTGAGCGCGTCTACGTGAAACCCGTGACGAACAATAGCAAGAGCTCGACGCACATGCAGATTGATGAAGATACCTATGTATATATCGATAATTTCGATAATAATCGCAAAGTAGGCTATAAATTTACCCTCGAAAAGTTTGACGAAGGGGAGATGACGCAAAAGTTGATGGCCGAACGCATTACATGGGACTCCGTGAAAAACAATTGGCGCATAGACGATTACTCCATCCGTATCATCGACTCACTAAAGGAGGAGATGATCAAAGGATCCAGCATGGATACCGTGCTGGACATGACACCGCGCGACTTCGAAGTTTATGACAATATCTTCACGGCGATGAATATGAAGGAGTTGAATGCTCGCATCGACAAGGAAGAGACCAGGGGAACGGGGATGATGACGGATTTGCTGCTGGAGAAATACAAGCGGTTCGTTACGCCTTTAGCGGCCTACGTGCTTACCATCATGGGGGTAGCGTTGTCTTCGAAGAAGGTGAGGGGAGGGATAGGACTCAGTTTGGGGATAGGTATTGCCCTGAGCTTCACGTATATCGTGTTCATTCAGTTTGCCACGATGTTTTCCCTCAAAGGCGGGCTGGCGCCGCTGATTGCCGTATTTATACCCAATGTTATTTTTGGCTTGTTGGCCGTTTATCTGCTGTATAAAGCACCGAAATAAACAGTGTAGTTTTTCGATAATGACGTGTGTTTTTGGTCAAACTACATGTAGTTTGCACCAGCTTACCCGTTGTTTGAAGAAATTTACATGTAGTTTACGGCTGACTACACGTAGGCAATCCTGCTCTACATGCTGTTGCATAAGGCCTACAGGTAATCCATTGGCAAAGGAATGTCTTTTGTCCCGCAATGTATGTCATCTGTTACGGTCTACCTTTTCTTTAAAGAAAACTACCTGTAGTTTACCACAAACTACAGGTAGTTGGATATGGATTACTATCTCGCAAGCTGCTAGACTATGCAAAAGGAGTTGCCCTATGCATAGTCAAACACGGCATCCTTGCTTTCTAGTTCTGAATAACCCATCAGGTATTCGTCGACTTTGCGGGCACATTCGCGGCCTTCCGAGATGGCCCATACCACGAGCGACTGCCCCCTGCGCATATCGCCGGCGGTGAAAACCCGGCCAACGGATGTGTGATACTCGCCTTCAGTCGCCTGTACGTTACCCCGTCCGTCGAGCTCCACACCGAGCTGCTGCAGTAGACCTTCATGCTGCGGATGTAGGAAGCCCATGGCCAGCAATACCAGCTCGCAGGGCAATTCCCGTTCGGATCCTTCCACTTCGACGAACTTCGTGGGCCGCCCCAGCGGATCGTGTTCCCATTCGAGGTCCACGATACGTACTCCTTTAAGGTTGCCATTTTCGTCGGCTACAAATTCCTTTGTACCAATGCCCCATTCGCGTTCACAGCCTTCTTCGTGCGAAGTGGTGGTTTTCAGTAACATAGGGTAGTTAGGCCAGGGCATGGCTGCGGTACGTTCCTTCGGTGGCTGTGGCATCAACTCAAATTGCGTCACCGATTTCGCGCCCTGTCGATTCGATGTGCCCACACAGTCTGAGCCGGTGTCGCCACCGCCAATAACGAGGACATTTTTACCGGTCGCTAGGATATCTTTTTCGGTAAAAGGGGAGCTACCCACCCGTTTGTTCTGTTGTTTGAGAAATTCCATCGCAAAATGTACGCCATTGTGCTCCCTGCCCGGTATAGTCAGATTCCGGGGGATGGTAGATCCGCCCGCGAGCACCACTGCGTCGTAAGCTTGAAGCTCGGAGGCCGGCACATTATTACCCACCTCGGCATTGCAGCGGAACAATATCCCTTCTTCTTCCATCAGCTTCACCCGCCGGTCGATTACCCACTTGTCCAGTTTGAAATCGGGAATGCCGTAGCGGAGTAGCCCACCCGGTTTGTCATCGCGCTCATATACCGTTACCTCATGGCCTGCCTTGCTTAATTGGGCGGCGGCGGCGAGGCCGGCAGGACCGCTACCCACCACGGCCACCCGTTTCCCGGTCTTCAAATGAACAGGCCGTGCTTTTACGAATTCACGCTTGAATGCAATCTCGATGATGTGTTTTTCAATTTCTTCGATGGCTACGGGAGGGCGGTTGATGCCCAATACACAGGCCGACTCGCAGGGAGCGGGGCAAATGCGTCCCGTAAACTCAGGGAAATTATTGGTCGACGTCAGTATCTTGTACGCATCTTCCCACCGACCGTCATATACCGCATCATTGAATTCGGGGATCACATTGCCCAAGGGGCAACCCGAGTGGCAGAAGGGTATGCCGCAGTTCATGCATCGGGCGGCTTGCTTGTTCAGTTCGTCATCACTGTAAGCGTGTACAAATTCGCGATATGTTTTTTTACGGTCGGCGACGGCCTCCTTCTTCGGAAGCATCCGCTCAAACTCTTTAAATCCCGTTGGTTTTCCCATGTTGTCTATAACGTTTATGCTTCTACTAATGTTGACCGTAGTACGTTCTTGTACTCCCGAGGGAATACTTTGATGAAACAGGCCTTTTCCGTTTTCCAGTTCTTTAATATCTCTGCGGCGCGCTTGCTACCCGTGAGGTGGATATGTTGCTTGAGTAATGCCGTGATTGCGCTTTCGTCTTCGGCTTCCAGCGGGTCAAGGTCCACCATCTCGGTATTGCAGTTTTCCCTGAATGTTCCTTCGATGTCATAAACCCACGCAATACCGCCACTCATTCCGGCAGCGAAGTTGCGACCCGTGGCGCCGAGTATCAGCGCCCGCCCTCCGGTCATGTATTCACAGCCGTGGTCACCCACACCCTCCACCACGGCGGTAGCTCCTGAGTTGCGTACGGCAAACCGTTCTCCGGCTTGGCCACACACGAAGAGGCGGCCCGAAGTGGCGCCATATAACGCCACGTTGCCGATAATGATGTGCTCGTGCGGTATCCGCGGACTGTCCTGATGCGGATATATGGCTAATTGGGCCCCCGATAGCCCTTTGCCCACGTAATCATTTGCTTCTCCCTCCAATTCGAAAGATAATCCTTTTGCCGCGAACGCACCGAAGCTCTGTCCGGCCGAACCGACAAACTTGTAGTTGATGGTATTGTCGGGCAGCCCTTCACCTCCATAGATTTTAGACACCTCGTTGGAAAGCAGGGTGCCGATGGTTCTATCTGTATTTTTAACGTTAAATGTACCGAATACCGGCGTCTTGCCATCCAACGCCTTCCGTGCTTGCTTCACTAACCCCCAGTCCAAAACCATGTCCAAACCATGGTCCTGTTGTTCCGTTTGGTATAGGGTGTCTCCGCTTCGGCTGTGTGCCACATGAAGGATACGTGTGAGGTCAAGCTTATTGATTTTCCAGTGATCGATGTTTTCCCGTTTTTTAAGGAATTGCGCCCGCCCCACCATCTCGTTGATGGTACGGAAACCCAGCTCGGCCATAACCTCACGCAGTTCTTCAGCGAGGAAACGGAACAGGTTGACGATATCTTCGGGTTTCCCTGAGAAAAGCTTGCGTAGTTCGGGATCTTGGGTGGCCACGCCCACCGGACAGGTATTCAGATGGCATTTACGCATCATGATGCACCCACCGGCAACCAAAGCAGCGGTAGCGACACCCCATTCCTCGGCTCCCAGCAAGGTGGCGATGGCCAAATCCCTTCCCGTTTTCAATTGCCCGTCGGTCTGCAATACCACGCGGCTACGTAATCCATTTTTCACCAATGTTTGATGGCTTTCGGCTAGGCCAAGTTCCCATGGTAGCCCGGCATGTTTGATCGAACTGATGGGCGACGCCCCTGTGCCCCCGTCGTATCCGGCGATAAGGATAACATCGGCATGGGCCTTGGCAACACCTGCGGCGATGGTGCCCACACCTGCTTTCGATACCAGCTTTACATTGATGCGGGCTTCGCGGTTGGCATTCTTCAGGTCAAAAATCAATTGCGCCAAATCCTCGATCGAGTAGATGTCGTGATGGGGTGGGGGAGAGATCAGCCCCACACCGGGTGTGGAGTGCCTTACTTTGGCTATCCATGCGTCAACTTTATGTCCAGGGAGCTGGCCGCCTTCTCCTGGTTTTGCACCTTGTGCCATCTTGATCTGGAGTTCATCCGCTTGCGTCAGGTAATTGGATGTCACGCCGAACCGACCCGAGGCCACCTGCTTGATGGCCGATCGCATCGAGTCGCCATTCGGCAGCGGGGTGTAGCGCATCTCGTCTTCGCCACCTTCACCGGTGTTGCTTTTGCCGCCAATGCGGTTCATGGCGATGGCCAGGGTGCTATGCGCCTCGTGCGATATCGAACCGAACGACATGGCACCCGTGGCAAAACGCTTCATGATGTGTTCCGCGGGTTCTACCTCCTCGATGCTGATGGATGACCGGTGCCTTGCGAAGTCGAGCAGGCCACGTAGCGTATATCGTCGTTCGTCTTGTTTGTTGATATGGGCGGCGTACTTTTTGTACGTTTCATAATCGCCCGTACGGCATGCCTGTTGCAGAAGGTGTACCGTCTGCGGGTTGAAAAGGTGGGCCTCACCCCGCCTTTTCCATTGGTAGATCCCTCCTTCAGGTAATAGGTCTTTCGCGTTGCGCGTACTGGTAAATCCACGGTGGTGCTTGCTCAGCACCTCCCGGGCAATATCGTCAAGGTCCAGGCCACCAATACGCGACACCGCACCGCAGAAGTAGCGGTCTACCACCTCGCTGTTGATGCCCAACACCTCGAATATCTGTGCGCCATGATACGACTGGAGCGTGGAAATGCCCATTTTGGAGAATATTTTGAGGAGTCCGCCACACACGGCTTTCACATAGTTCTTGGCCAATTGCGGCCACGTGAGCGTGGTATCCAGTAATTTCTGCTCTTTGAGCGTGCGTACGGTGGCCAATGCCATATACGGGTTGATGGCCGTGGCACCGAATGCGAGGAGGCAGGCGAAGTGATGTACCTCCCACACGTCTCCGCCTTCGACCACCAAGCCCACGGCACCGCGGTGGCCCGTTTTAATCAAATGGTGGTGTACCGCTGAAACGGCCAGCAGAGAGGGTATGGCAGCATGTTGCGAATCGATGGCACGATCCGACAATATGATTACCTCAAACCCATCGCGCACCGCATCTTCGGCATACCGGCATAAGCGGTCCAGTCCGTCTTGTAACGCCCCTGGCTTCCCGTTTGCATTGAAATAACATTGGAGGGTTTTGGCCTGGAAAATGCCGGTGTCGATGCTGCGTAGTTTTTCGAGCTCGCGGCTGGTTATGATCGGATGTTCCAACGCAACGCAGTGGCAGTGCATCTTGTCCTCGTCCAGGATGTTTCCGGCATTACCGATGAAGGTAGCCAGACTCATTACGAGCCGCTCCCGTATGGGGTCGATGGGCGGATTGGTCACTTGCGCAAAGAACTGTTTGAAATAGCTCGATAAATGCTGTGGATGATTGGAAAGTACGGCCAAGGGTACATCCGTCCCCATAGAACCGATGGGTTCCTTGCCATCCAAAGCCATGGGCGTGATGATGTGTTCCACATCTTCACGTGAGTAGCCAAATATCTGCTGGAACTTGAATACGGACTCCTTGGACAGGTAGGTGAAGGTAACCCGAGGTTCGGCGAGTTCTTCCATCCGGATTTTGTATTGGTGCAACCAATCGGCGTAGGGTTGGCGCGCAGAAAGCTCGCCCTTCACCTGGTCATCCGAAAGGATTTCGCCTTTCTCCATGTCAATAAGGAAAATCTTGCCCGGTTGTTGGCGCCCCTTCTTAATAATGGTGCGCTCATCTACCGGTAGTGCGCCGGCTTCCGAAGCAACGATTACCCGGTCATCTGACGTCACTGCAAAACGTAGCGGCCGCAATCCGTTGCGGTCAAGCATGGCACCGATCGTTGTGCCATCGGTAAAACACAGCGCCGCCGGGCCGTCCCAAGGCTCCATCAGTGTAGCGTGGTATTCATAGAAGGCCTTTTTGAGTGGATCCATTTGGGTATTCCCGTCCCACGCTTCCGGCACCATCATCAACATGGTGTGAGCTACACTGCGGCCACTGTGCAGTAGCAATTCGGCCACATTATCCAGACAGGCCGAATCCGATTGGTGGCCGTCTACTACGGGCAATAGGATTTGCATTTCTTCCTCCGTGAAATAGGGAGAAGACAATGAACGGAGCCCTGCGTAAAACCAGTTAAGATTCCCCGTTAGGGTATTGATTTCTCCGTTATGTGCGAGCATCCGGAAAGGCTGCGCCAATTGCCATGATGGGAACGTGTTTGTTGAAAACCGTGAATGTACCAGCCCGAATGCAGATGTCACACGCTCATCAGAGAGTTCGGGGAAATACGTAGCAACCTGATAGGTCGTCAGTTGGCCTTTGTAAACAATTACCTTGCAAGAGAGCGAAGCGATATAGAAACCTTCGCTGGCACCCGGTATTTCCTGTGCCTTTTTGGTAATCAGCCGTCGCAATACGAAAAGTTTCCGCTCGAAATCTGCCGTTGTACCAACACCTTCTGGACGGGCCACAAAGAATTGAACGATCTCGGGTTCTACACTCAAAGCTGTACTGCCGATACCTTCCGGATTTACCGGCACGGTTCGAAACCCCAGAAACTCCATTCCGCGTTCTTCTGTCGCTTGCTGGATGAGTTGCCTGCATTGCGCGTTTGCTTCCGCATTTTTTGGCAGGAACGTCATTCCTGTACCATAATAACCCGGTTCGCTTAACTGGATGCCCAACGATATGCATTCTTCCCACAGAAACTCATGGGGCAGTTGGAGCATGATACCCGCTCCATCTCCGCTCTCCGGATCGCAACCGCATGCGCCCCTGTGCTCCATGTTTTCCAACATGGTCAACGCGTCCCGCACCTGCGTGTGCGTTTTGGTACCTTTGATGTTCGCTACAAAACCCACCCCACATGCATCCCGCTCAAAATCAGACTGGTAAAGCCCTTCCCGTTGTGTCAATATATCCGTCATCCTATTTAGTTAGCTGTATTTAATTTGCTAAATTAGTAATTATTCTTTAAAATATTGGTTTTTTTTTAATTTTTTATCATTTTCATTAGTAATTAGCTATTAAATTATGCTTTTATTGATAAAATGATAATGATACTTTGATATGGTTGTGCGGATTGCAACGATCGACGCAATTGACGGGATGGCCGTTTGTTTTCAATATGTTGGTTTGTGCCCAATCAAGCAGTACGTTTCCGCTTTAAAAATCGACTCTCAACGGCAGCGGAGAGATCGATAAACTGCTTCGTAATCATGAGCACTGAAGAAAGCCAGGTTCTGCGAATAAATGTTTTCTCAAACAATTTATCTAAGTTTGCGGCATGGATACCTATCGAATCACGGGCGGATATATTCAGTTGATACAGTTGCTTAAGGCACTCAATTGGGTCGAACATGGCGGCGAGGCGCAGGCGGTGGTTACGGCTGGACTGGTTCGTTGGAATGGCCAGGTAGACTACCGGAAGCGACTGAAGGTCAAACCGGGCGATACCGTTGAGTTTGATGGAAAACAGGTGCGCCTTATTGAATAATCATGAAAACAGTATTTTTAATCACGTTAGTTGGCCTCTTTTGTGGTTGCCAAGGGAGTGGCAACGATGCGAAGTCTTATATTTTGATGATTCCTATGGACACGTATGTTTCCAAGGGGGCATCGGCAGTAGTCGAGAAAATCGAATCCGATACCGTTGAGGTGCCATCGGCATTGGCGGCATATTCCAAGGGTATCCAGAAATATGCTGCCGTATTGATGCATGTAGAACAGTTTCCGGACTCGATAAAAGAAGTAAAGGGGTTAAGCATCTTGGATGGCCAAGGTCAGGATATCGTTCCCACCGTTCCGCAACACCAGCGTGACAGCATTATCATGCACTTTATCCAATTTGCACGGCGTTCGGACATTCCGTACTACGATCGGGTAAAGGATTTTGAATTGAAACTGATGAAAGCAAGATAATTTAGATGAGCAATAACAGTATAGCAAGTATCGGCTATGAGGTGTTTTTCGACAATACATTGGCCGCTTTGGATAACTTCCTTCAAACACATCACTATTCCAGCGTATTCATACTTACCGATAGGAATACCAGCGCACATTGCCTACCGGTGCTACAGGCAGCGGTATCCTCGCTATGGGGGTGCGATATCATTGAGGTTGATCCCGGCGAGGAAAATAAAAACATCGATTTCTGCGTGGGTATCTGGAAAATGATGCTCGATTTCGGGGCCGATAGACAGAGCCTGTTGATCAATCTAGGCGGCGGCGTTGTTACCGATATGGGGGGCTTTGCTGCCTCTACGTTCAAACGAGGGATAGACTTTGTACAGGTTCCCACCACTTTGCTATCGCAGGTAGACGCCTCGGTTGGAGGCAAAACGGGCGTTGATATGGATCACGTGAAGAATATCATCGGTACCTTTACCCAGCCCAAAGCTGTATTTATCGCAACCCAGTTTCTGGAAACCTTGGCTAATCGCCAATTGGTGTCTGGTTTTGCCGAAGTGATTAAACATGGGCTTATTGCGGATAGGGCTTTTTACGAAAGTGTGAAAGTAAAGGGCGTTGCGATGGACTTGGAAGATATCAAACATTCGGTGGCTATCAAAAATAACGTGGTTACTCAAGATCCCCACGAAAAGGGCTTGCGCAAAATATTGAATTTCGGACACACCATTGGTCATGCCATCGAAGGCTATTCATTGACCCACGACAATGACCCGTTGCTGCATGGCGAAGCAATCGCCGTGGGCATGATCTGTGAGGCTTATCTCGCACGGCGCCTGAATGGATTGGGCGAGGCGGCACTTGCTGACATCATCCATACATTTCGTCAGTATTTTCCTGATTATCGGTACGAAACGGGAATTTACGGACAGTTGATTACCCTGATGAAAAATGATAAGAAAAATGCCGGTGACCGTATCGGTTTCGCCCTCCTCAACGATATTGGCGCATGCGATGTCGATGTGTTCGTAGCGGAGGATGTTATCAAAGAAAGCCTCGATTTTTATAGGGAAGTGATCGGTTGATATGTGGGGTGGCCTGTCCCGTTATTGCCTCGGTGTTTCTTTCAAAAATTCAATGATCAACTTGGCCGTGCGTCCGGATGCTCCCGGGACCCCCATTTTCTCCATCAGTAAATCATAGTTCTCCAAAATATTATCCCGGTATTCCTTATTGTTGATCAGAAGGTCCAGTTCGTCGGCAATGCGGTCGGCGTTGCAGTCCTTCTGGATGAGTTCACGAACGGCCAACATATCGGTGATCAAGTTGACCAGCGAAATGAACCGGACTTTGATGACCATCCGTGCAATTAAAATGGACACGGGATTCGCTTTATAGACCACAACCTGGGGTACCCGCAATAGGGCGGTCTCTAAGGTGGCCGTTCCACTGGTCACCACCGCGGCTTCGGCATGTTTAAGTAAATCATACGTGGCGTCGAAAACCACCGGCAGTGTCAATCCGGCCATGTATTGCTCATAAAACTCGCGGTCGAAGTTTGGGGCCCCCGCAACCACACAGTGGTGGCCTGGGAATAACCGCGACACGTCGGCCATGATTGGCAATATCCGCCGGATTTCCATGGCGCGGCTGCCGGGCAACAGGGCAATGATAGGCTTGTCCGTAAACCGGTGTGTTTCGGCAAAGCGGGAATCTACCGTGTGATTCGCTATCGCATCGAGAAGCGGGTTCCCCACATAGTCCACCTCCATGTTCCATTTGCGGTAGAAATCCACTTCGAAGGGGAGGATACAGAATAACTTATCGACAACGCGCTTGATTTTCAATACCCGTCGCTGGTTCCAAGCCCATACTTTCGGCGAAATGTAGTAGCATACGGGAATGCCCGCTTTTTTGGCGAACTCGGCAATTTTGAGATTGAACCCTGGAAAGTCGATCAGGACGAGTGTATCGGGCCGATGGGCGGTGATGTCTGCTTTTACCGTACGCAGGTTCCGTGCGATCGCCCGGATGTTGGCTAGCACCTCAACGAAACCCATGAACGCCATTTGCGACGTATGTATCACAGCATGCTCGCCCGATGCCTGCTGCATGCGGTCCCCGCCAACGATACGGAACTGCGCATCGGTGTCCGCATCTTTCAGCGCGTTGATTAGGTTGGCACCGTGCAGGTCGCCCGACGTCTCTCCGGCTATGATGTAATATTCCATCTTATTAAATCCCCAACTCGATCTGAAACGTCCCACCCCAGCTATTGCCGTCATGCGTGGTTCGGTATATGCCATCTTTGACCTGGTAATTTGCATTGATTTGCATTTTCAGGCGATGAGCACGGAAATACTTAGTTAAGCCCAATTCAACGACTTCGGTTTGTGCTTCGTACGCACGGATGTCATCATGGGGGTCCAACCAGGTATACCGCCCAGCGAGTTCATATCCGGCGTCTTTGCTGATCAGGTAAGAAAGTTGTTGGTTTACGCCTTGGCCTTTAAATGCGTAAATCATTTCACTGTCACGGTCGACAGTTATGGGGTCGTCCACGGCGCGTTTCATATATTCCACCTGATAAGCCCAGCCGCGGTATTTGAAGATCGCATCATAGAAGGATGTTTTCAGCGTAAGGGGCGCGCCAAGGTATTTGCCAGTTTGGCCGTGCACGCGCATGGTGCGATCATTGAAGCTGTACCCCCCGCCAATGGAAAGCTTTGGTGTTTCCTCGTACTCGAGGTCGCCTTCATAATAATCACCGCCATTGGTGAATTCGCCCAAAGGCAAAAACTCGGCCCTGCCCGTGTAAGCCAGGCCATCATCGGTCATGTTAGCCACTCGTCCTTCGCCCGTGCTGATGGCTCCCTTGAAGTGGAAGGGAACCGACCCTATTTTGGGCGAGTAATACGCCTTGATTCCAAAGTCGCGATCTACATTGAAGGTTGCATTGACCAGGGAACGGTCGCTGAATTGCAGTTCGCCCGAGGAGTTGACCCGCTGCCGGTTGCCCGGAAGCTTGTTGAGGCCGAAGGCCACGTAAAAATTGTCGGTGAAGTTGTAAAACACCACGGCATCGCGTATGAGATTAGGTACGTCCGTGTCCTCATAATCTTGGTCACTGCGGCTAAACCCCAGTTGGATGCTGTACGAAAACTTAGGGTTGTAAATGTATCCGTCCATCCGTAGGCGCAATCGCCTGATCCGCGCCTCCAGGCTCTCCGCACCTAGATCATCGCCTGCAATGGAAGTATATTTCAGTCGGCTTTGCATCCGGAAGCGGAAGTTGATGTAGAACGTTGAGTCATCTCCGGTGTACTGGATGCCTTTGAAGTTCTCGATCGTCGGCCGTTCATCGCGCTCGCGTTGCGCTAACGCGTTCGTCGTGGTGACTAACACAAATAGGGTGGTCAGATAGGAAAGTAGCGTCTTATTCATTTATCGATTGGTATTTGGGTAAAAACTCATTGCGAACGGTGCATACCGTCACCGGGGTTCCTGTTGGCTGAGGCAATGCCAACTGCCAAGGCCCCAGATGATATCCGTGCTGTCAATACCTACAATTTTCCGGTCTGGAAAACACGTCGCTAGAATATCCAATGCCTTTTGGTCATTTCTTTCATCACGGTATGTTGGAACGATGACGGCGGCATTCGCGATGTAGAAATTGGCGTATGATGCCGGTAACCGTTGCCCATCGTAAACCACCGATGCGGGCATGGGTAACTCTATAATATGGAGTGGCTTGCCATTTTCCAGTCGCATTCCCTTCAGCAACCGTAAGTTCTCTTGTAGAATATCATAGTTTTCATCGGTACGGTCTTCTTCAATCACCGTCACTACCGTGTCGGCATTCACAAACCGCGTGATGTCGTCGATATGGCCGTCGGTATCATCTCCGACAATGCCATCGCCCAGCCACAGTACCTGTGAAATACCGTAGTATTCATGGAGATAGGTTTCAATTTGTTGTTGTGTGAGCTGCGGGTTACGGTTTTTATTCAACAAACATGCCTTCGTGGTAAGGACCGTGCCCTGGCCATTGAAATCGACCGATCCTCCTTCCATGACGATGCCCGGATGGAAAACCGGCAGGTTCAATGCTTTACCTACGAGCGTCGGAATCACATCATCTTGCTCGTAGGGTGGGTATTTGTTTCCCCAAGCGTTGTATCCCCAATCCACGACGGCCTTTTCAATGCTGCTGTCATGGTTTATTAAGAAAGCAGGCCCATGATCGCGGCACCAGGCATCGTCCGTGGGGTGGTGATAGAAACGGATGTTTGCCATATCCACGCCGGCCGTCGCCAACAGCGCTGCGGCTGTAGTTTCCATCGTAAGATCAGCAACATTGATGCAGACCTGTTCGCCGACGGACACTTCCCGGATAAAGGCGCAATAAGGCGCATATATCGCCTCCAGTTTGCCGGGCCAGCTCGCCTCCTTATGTGGCCAGCTCAACCACGTAGCGCGGTGGGGGTGCCACTCGGCGGGAAAATGATATCCAAGCTTTTTGGGTGTAGCAGTCATTTTATACAAAGGAACAACATGTTTTTGGAAACAAGCTGGAATGCCATTTTTGGGTTATTCGTCAATAAACCGTTTGGTGATGGGCTGATAACTGTCAATCCGCCGGTCGCGCAAAAATGGCCAATGCTTGCGGAAAAAGTCCGATTGCATCAGATCAACCTCTGTGACCTCCGTCTCTTCCACGTCGTGGGATGCCAGATATAGTAATTTTCCCTGTGCATTGGTCACGAAACTTCCTCCCCAGAACCTCATCGCCCCATCCTGTTCGAAACCTACGCGGTTTACACTGACCACCGGTAGCGCATTGGCCACCGAATGGCTCCGCTGGATGGTTTGCCAGGCGTTGTATTGATCCACGTTGGTTTCTTCGTCCTGGTCGGTAGCCCAGCCAATGGCGGTTGGATAGAATAGGATTTCTGCCCCCATCAATGCCGTTATCCGTGCCGCTTCCGGATACCACTGATCCCAACAAATAAGTACGCCGATGGTCGCATACCGGGTCTTGAAAACCTTGTAACCAAGATCGCCCGGTGTGAAATAAAATTTCTCGTAAAAGCCGGGGTCATCGGGAATGTGCATCTTGCGGTATTTACCCAAATACGTGCCGTCGGCATCGATCACGGCTGTCGTGTTGTGGTAAAGGCCTTCTGCACGTTTTTCGAAAAGGGATGCTACGATGACCACACTCAATTCTGAAGCCACAGCTCGTAACGCCTCTGTGGACGGGCCCGGAATGGCTTCGGCTAACTCAAAGTTGTCGTAGTCTTCCACGTCGCAGAAATAAAGCGAAGTAAACAGTTCCTGAAGGCAGATAATCTGGGCCCCCTTGGCCGCCGCTATCCGAATCTGGTCAATGGCCTTATTGAGGTTCGTGGCCTTGTCGGCCACGCAACTCATCTGTACCGTCCCGATTTTCACGTTGGTCATTATGCATTCCTTTATCAGCGCAAAGGTACGACTATTTACAACAGTAAAAAAGGCCAGGCCATCCGCCTAGTAAGCCAGTTCGTAGGCAGCGACCTCATTTTTCAGGAATGTCGGTACGATCACCAGTTTTTGGCTTGGTACGAAGCCGATGTCGGCGGTGTTGGATTTTTCAGCTTGCGTATCGAGCAGCACCGTCGTTTCATCCCCGCGTATAAAGAAGATTTCGCCATGCCACCGGCTGGCTACGAACGTGCTATCATTGAGGATGACGAGGCCATCGCCACCAGTCACTTCCCTGTTGATGACTTCTTGTGTGTATTCGCCGTCTTTGCTGAATTTTTTCAAGCCTTCACCGTCCAGCGCGTAGAGGTGGCCATCGTGGCATTCCAATCCATTCACACCGGCATTCTCGGATATTGCCGTGTAGCTTCCGTCGGCAGCGAGCGCATAGATACTGCCTGTACGGGTATCGGAGAAATACACTTGTTGGCCATCGGTGGCTGCGTCGTTCAAAAATACGGCACCTTCTACAGGGATTGTTTTTTCAATGGTTGCTGATGCCACATCGATGATTTTTACCTCATCGATGTCCGTTACATAAAGCTTGCCATCGAGGATGGCCATGCCTTTCGGAGCATGGAGGTTGCCTTCCACCCACTTCAGGTCGCGGATAGTGCCGTCCGTATTGATTGCCGAGATAAATCCGTCGTTGTCTTTGTCACCAGCATTGGTATTGCCATTGGAAACATAGATAACGTTGGTCGACGGGTCGTAAAGGGTCGATTCCGAGCCGGTGAACACGGTATCTGTTTTCCATGCCTGTGTCAGTTCCGGTGTTACTACGGTTACTTCCGTGGTGTCTCCGCGTTGGCTTCCCCCGCAACCCCATAAGGCGAGCGCTGTACCTGCTGCAATCAGAAATGAATTATTCATCATAATCAAAAGTTTTTGGATTTTATATTTATGGGTTATCTATTTCCAAATCATCAAATTAGTACATCATCAAATCGACGAACCATTTACAGCTCCTTTCGAAGCCGCGCCACGGGGATGCCCATGGCTTCCCGATATTTGGCAACGGTGCGGCGTGCAATCGTATATCCTTTTTCTTTCAATATCTCAGTAAGCTTCTCGTCGGCAAGTGGCTTCCGTTTGTTTTCCGTAGAGATGCATTCTTCCAATATCTTCTTTACTTCCTTATTGGATACCTCCTCGCCGCTATCCGTTTGGATGGCCTCTGAAAAGAATGATTTCAGCAGGAAAGTCCCGAATTCCGTCTGCACATATTTCGAATTGGCCACCCGTGAAACTGTTGAAATATCCATATCGATGCGGTCGGCAATATCTTTGAGGATCATTGGCTTAAGCTTCCGCTCATCGGCCGATAGGAAATATTCATATTGATAGTTCATGATGGCATTCATCGTCTTCAACAAAGTCTGTTGCCGTTGCTTAATGGCATCGATAAACCACTTCGCCGAGTCGAGCTTCTGTTTCACAAACTGAACGGCCTCTTTCATTTTCTTATCTTTCTGGGCCGCCTTGTCGTAATGGTCAAACATCTCCTGATATGAGCGGCTCACGCGGAGTTCAGGCGCATTGCGGGCGTTCAGGGTGAGATGTAGTACGCCATCGTTGTTGGCGATGTGGAAGTCGGGAATGATATGCAGCTGCTTGCCAGCCACTGCACCGGAGTCTCCCGGTTTCGGATTGAGTTTTAGGATCTCGTTAACAATTTCCTTGAGTTCTTCCGAATCGATATTAAGCGCCCGCTCCAACTTATCGTAATGTTTTTTGGTGAATTCGTCGAGGTGGTCTTCAACAATGTTAACCGCTTTTTTGATCACCGGATTTTCCAAGTCTTTTTTCCGGAGCTGAATCAATAAACATTCCTGTAAGTCGCGGGCGCCGATTCCCGCTGGATCGAACCCTTGGATGATTTTCAGTATTTCGGCCACTTCCTCCTCTTCCGCGATGACATTCTGGGCGAACGCCAAGTCGTCTATCAAGGAAGATATCGGTCGCCGTAGGTAACCATCGTCGTCCAAACTACCGATGATCTGCTGTCCGATAAGAAAATCCTTGTCCGACAGGGCCAACAGGTCGAGCTGCTGTTGTAAGTTCTCGAAGAAAGAGTTTTGGATGGCAATGGGTATTTCCTTACGGTCGTCTTCGTCATCGCCGCCGTTGCTTTGGCTTGATCCATAGTCGTTTATATCGTCTGCTTGCAGGTAGTCATCTACATTGAATTCATCGAGTTCGCCCGATTGGTCGTCGTCATTGAAGTTGTCGTCGTCGGGGTCCTTGTCCGGATATTCTTCAACCGGATCGTTCATATTGGCTAGGCTGATATCTTCCAATGCGGGGTTCTCTTCCAGCTCTTCTTTGATACGCGTATCCAATGATACGGTAGGCACCTGCAGCAATTTGATGAATTGGATTTGCTGCGGTGAAAGTTTCTGTAGTAGCTTCTGTTGTAAAGTCTGTTTTAGCATAACTTAAATACTTCACAAACATACAGAAAATACAGGAAACC
This sequence comes from Parapedobacter sp., assembly GCF_053550995.1. Taxonomy (NCBI): domain Bacteria; kingdom Pseudomonadati; phylum Bacteroidota; class Sphingobacteriia; order Sphingobacteriales; family Sphingobacteriaceae; genus Parapedobacter; species Parapedobacter sp. The sequence goes on along the minus strand of NZ_JBMQOC010000115.1, from coordinate 17,026 downwards.
TGCATGCGGTGCCATTCATGAAAAAAACATAGCCCGTGGTTATTCAACCACGGGCTATACCATAGGGTCCGTACCTTATATCAAAGTTGTTTAACCAACTTGTCTGCCAATACTGATTTGGGTACTGCACCGATTTGCTTGTCCACAATCTGGCCATCCTTAAAAAACAGAAGCGCAGGGATATTGCGGATGCCGTATTTGACGGATATATCGGGGTTGTAGTCGACATTTACTTTGCCAACCACCGCTTTGCCATCGTATTCCTTGGCCAGTTCTTCCACAATGGGCCCCACCATGCGGCAGGGGCCGCACCATTCCGCCCAAAAATCTACTAATACAGGCTTGTCTGATTGAAGTACAACCTCATCGAAGTTGCTGTCTGTGATTTCTAATGCCATAATGCTTACTCGTTATATTTGCTTTTTTGTTATTTGCTCTTTGTTGCTGTTCGCTAATAGCTTTACGATACCCGACAAAGGTAGCGATCAAAATCGTTGCCAGAGCATAAACCGCGACAATCTGACATTAATTTAACTTGTAATGCACCCCATTTATTTTTGTAAGCGTATCAATGAAATCATTGCTTAGGTTGATTTTCAGTCCTTTAGAAGGCATTTCAATGCTGATTTCCGACTCCATGTCGCGGATGGCAAACCGCAATTGGCAGGTTTTACTCTCATGCTGTTCGATATTCGTGTGCACAAGCTGTTGTATGCGTTCAACGAAGCCATCGTTCAATTCATGGAGTGGCACCTGTATGGTGAGGCTTTTGGCGAGTTTATCGCGTAAATCCGAAAGCAATTGCATGCTCTTGATTTCGAACCCCCAGTTGCCAACCTGGCGGTAACGCTCGGCAACCATACCCCGTATCTGTACGAAATAGCCTTCGTTGAGGTAGCCCTTCATTTTTACGTATTCCTCGCCGAAGAGCGCTATTTCGTAAGCGTCTGAATAATCTTCAACAACCATGACGCCGAACGGTTTGCCGTTCTTTGTGATCCGGTGGCTAGCCGCCGTAATCATCCCGCCGATCGTGAGTTCGCGGTTCTTGATTTTGTTAAACTCTTCCCGGACCTCGTCGGCCACCTCCGCCTGCTTCGCTTTGTCGATGAGGGTAAGAAACTTGACCTGATGTTGGCAGAAATGCGTGATTTCAAATCGGTAAGTATCGAGGGGATGGCTGGTGAGGTAGATGCCGATGACATCTTTCTCGTATTTGAGTTTTTCAATCAAACCCCATTGCGGGCAACTAGGTAGCGTCGGTTCCGGTATTTCCACGTTGCTGCCACCACCGAACAGGCTCACCTGCGCCGAATTTTCACTTTCCCGGTGCTTCGCACCATATTTCAACGCTTTCTCAAGAATCGTGCTCCCATCGTCGGCGTAGAAATACTGTGCCCGATGGGTATCCGTGAAGCAGTCGAATCCGCCGGCATAAGTGAGGCTTTCAAAAGCCTTTTTATTGGCCGCGCGTAGGTCTACCCGGCGCGCCAGATCGAATATAGATAAATAGGGTTTGCCTTTACGGCTTTCTACAATGGTGTCTACGGCCCCAGCACCCACCCCTTTCACAGCCCCCATACCGAAACGGATAGCCCCTTGATTGTTTACCGTGAATTTGTAGTAAGATTCGTTGACATCCGGTCCAAGCACCTGAAGCTCCATCCGCTTGCACTCTTCCATGAAAAACGTCACCTGCTTGATGTCGTTCATGTTATTCGAAAGCACTGCCGCCATGTACTCTGCCGGGTAATGGGCTTTTAAATAGGCGGTTTGGTAGGCCACCCAGGCGTAGCATGTAGAGTGCGACTTATTGAATGCGTAGCTGGCGAACGCTTCCCAGTCTTTCCATATCTTCTCCAACACCTTCGCAGCGTGGCCGTTGGCGGCCGCCTGCTCAACGAACTTCGGTTTCATTTTATCCAGTACGTCGCGCTGCTTTTTGCCCATTGCCTTGCGGAGTACGTCCGCTTCGCCCTTCGTAAATCCGGCGAGTTTCTGTGAAAGGAGCATCACCTGCTCTTGGTATACCGTAATGCCGTAGGTTTCCTTAAGATATTCCTCGCATGCATCTAAATCATATGTAATGGGCTCGCTGCCGTGCTTCCGCCGGATGAAGCTGGGTATATACTCCATAGGGCCGGGACGGTATAGCGCGTTCATTGCTATCAGGTCGCCAAATACCGTGGGCTTCAGTTCCTTCATGTATTTCTGCATGCCGGGCGACTCATATTGGAAGATGCCAACCGTCTCGCCGCGCTGGAATAACTCATACGTCTGCGGGTCGTCAATGGGAAATTCATCGGGATGGAGCTCAATACCGTGCCGATGCTTGACGATCTTCACGGTATCTTTAATGAGCGTGAGGGTCTTCAGGCCCAGGAAGTCCATCTTGAGCAATCCGGCGCTCTCCACCACGGCATTGTCAAATTGGGTGACATATAGCTGCGAATCCTTTGCCGTCGCTACGGGAACGAAATTGGTGATGTCGTCAGGCGTGATGATGACTCCGCAGGCATGGATACCGGTATTCCGGAGGGAACCTTCCAGTACTTTTGCTTGTCGGATCGTTTCGGCCTCCAATCCAGTCCCTTCGGCCATGGATACCAATTGCTGTACATTTTCCATTTCATCCCCGCGGAGTGCACCCTTAAGTGCTTTCGCATCCATGTTGAAGATTTTATTGAGCTTCAGGTTGGGGATGAGTTTCGCGATTTTATCCGCTTCAAACAACGGGAGGTCCAGTACCCGGGCGGTGTCGCGGATGGACGATTTCGCCGCCATGGTACCATACGTGATAATCTGGGCAACTTGGTTGGCGCCGTATTTCCCGATGACGTAATCCATCACACGGCTCCGTCCCTCATCATCGAAATCGATATCGATATCGGGCATCGATATACGGTCGGGGTTGAGGAACCGTTCGAACAGCAGGTCGTAAGCAACGGGGTCTATGTTGGTGATGCCTAGGCAGTACGCTACCGCCGACCCGGCGGCCGAGCCGCGGCCCGGACCGACCGATACACCCATATCGCGGGCAGCGGCAATGAAGTCCTGCACAATCAAGAAGTACCCCGGGTATCCGGTGCGCTCAATCGTAGCCAGCTCAAAGTCGAGGCGTTCACGGATTGTCGGCGTAATTTCGGGATATCGCTTTTCGGCCCCCACGTACGTGAGGTGCCGCAGGTACTTGTTTTCTCCCCGCTTGCCACCGTCCCCCTCGTCTTCGGCCACCTGGAATTCTTCCGGTATTTCAAATTTGGGAAGTAATACATCACGGTACAGGGAGTAAGGTTCGACTTTGTCGACAAGCTCCTGGATATTGAGGATAGCTTCCGGAAGATCCGCAAATGCTTGCTTCATTTCCTCGCCCGGTTTAAAGTAATACTCTTCATTGGGGAGCCCGTAGCGGAAGCCGCGGCCGCGGCCTTTGGGCGTGGCGAGCTTTTCACCATCTTTCACACAGAGCAGGATGTCGTGCGCATGGGCATCCGCCTTGTTGATGTAATACGTGTTGTTCGTGGCTACGATTTTCACGGCATATTTGGATGCCAAACCAACCAAGGCTTCATTCACCCGGTCTTCGTCTTCCTGGCCATGCCGCATCACTTCGATGTAGAAATCGTCGCCGAAGGTATTTTTCCACCAAACCAACGCCTCCTCGGCCTGGTTCTCGCCCATGTTGAGCAATTTGTTGGGGATTTCGCCGTACAGGTTGCCCGACAAGACGATGAGGTTTTCCCTGTATTGCTCCACGATGGCGCGGTCGATGCGGGGTACGTAATAGAACCCCTTGGTATAAGCGATGGAGGCCATTTTTGCCAGGTTGTGATAGCCCGCTTTGTTCTTGGCCAGGAAAACAACCTGGTAGCCGTTGTCTTTCCGGGATTTGTCGGCGTGGTCTTCGCAGACAAAGAACTCACAACCAACAATCGGCTTGATGATCGTTTCGGTGGGCGTTTCGCCCGCCTCCGTTGCGGCCTTGTTTTTGGCCTCGGCAGCTTTGTTGTGGTTGAGGACGGCACTGACAAACTGGAATGCACCCATCATGTTGCCGTGGTCGGTAATCGCCACGGCCGGCATTTTGTGGGTCGCCGCTGCTTTGACCAAACTGCTCACGGAAATGGTGGACTGCAACACGGAAAATTGGGTGTGGTTGTGTAGGTGCACAAAATCCACCGCCGCCATATCGCGCTTGTTGGCTTCCAGGTCGTGCGTGGGTATAGCTGTTTGCTGCTCACGTTGCTGCCGCTTGCGGATTTCATCCGAAGCCGCCTTGAGGTTTACGTGGGTGAGGCCGATGGGTGCTATGGGCTGCGGATTCCGGTCGCGGAACTCGACGAAATAGCCTGTGTCTACCTGCAATTCGGCAGGCGTGAAAACCTCTTGTTTTACCAATTCGAGGAAACAGCGGGAGGTCGCCTCCACGTCGGCCGTCGCGTTATGCGCTTCGGCAAAGGGTGTCCCGAAAAGGTACTGGTGTAGCTCCGTAAGGTTAGGTAACTTGAATTTACCGCCACGGCCACCCGGTATCCGCAGCAATTCGGCCGTCACCTCGGTACAGGTATCGAGCACGGGCAACTGTGCCATCGGCGAATCGATAGCCATCCGGTAGAACTCGCACCCCATGATGTTGATGTCGAAGCCGATGTTCTGGCCAACCACGAATTTCGCCTTGGCCAAGGCCTCGTTAAATTTGTGGAGCACGTCGATCAACGGTTGTCCCTGCTCTTCCGCCAGTTCGGTGCTGATGCCGTGTATCCGCTCGGCATCAAACGGAATGTTAAAACCGTCGGGTTTAACGAGGTAGCTCTGATGCTCAACCAACCCGCCCATGGCGTCGTGCAACTGCCAGGCGATCTGTATGCAACGGGGCCAGTTATCTGTGTCGGTAATCGGTGCATCCCATCGTTTGGGAAGACCGGTCGTTTCGGTGTCAAAAATCAAATACATCGCTTGCCTCAAAAAACCCAAACAAACTTATGTTTTTTTGACGGGAAACCCTAATGCCTACGACACCAGTGGCGGCATTAGGGTTCCAAGTGATTGTAGATGATGTGGGTTAGGTTTTCCACATCTGCCCTCAGGGGTAGGGTCGCTTATTTCGGGAAAGCGGCATTTGCCTTCACTTCTTCAATCTGGAGGGTATGCCGTGCAGTATGGCCAGCGATGAACAACATGGAATGGTAACCATCGATCGACCCGAACGGCGAGTCGCTGATGTGGTTGCGCAGTTCGTCGACCGAAACACCTTTGAGGTACGAAAGTATCACTTTACGCTGTGCGCGGAAGTCGGCCATCGCCGTCTTTACATCTTTATAGATCCCCTCACCGCGCAACGCTTCCGGCGCTTCGGCCTTCTGGCTCCTATCGGTGATGCCATCCATGAGCTGTTGGTCCGTTACGGTCACTTCGGCTTTCCGTTCGGGGGTTGCCGGCTTAGCCAGCGCTTCCTTGGCCATGTCGAAAAGCATTTTTTCCGTTTTGATAATATGTTCCACACATTGGCTGATGGACCATTTATCGGCCGAAGGCTTAAACTGCAACTGTGCACTACTTAGCCCCTTCAACTGTTCTTCTAGCCGGTTTTCCGTTTTACGGTAGTAATCCAGTAAAAACGCCTTGTCGTTCTGCACGGAGGTAGCCCCACGCTCCAGTGGTTTTACCGTGTTGGTCGTCATCGTTGGGTGCGTAAATGATAACGCGATAAACGCCGCACCTAATAACAGTAGCTTTTTCATACTCGTTTTGTTTTGTTTGGTTCAAAAATAACGAAAGTCAACCATAACACGTAGGTGGTTGTTGCGACATAGTAGGGGGATGTTTACGACAAAAGCGAACGGATTGCGACACCTCGTGTTATATCAGATAAAAACATTATTTTCGACGCTCGCAATTGGAAAGAAAATGAAGATCACCCACACCGAAATTTATCGACTCAGTATTCCTATGGAGCCTTTCGTTATCGCTACAGGTACCATGGATTATGCACAGAATACATTTATCCGTATCCATACCGACCAAGGTGTCTACGGCGTTGGCGAATGTTCGGCCTTCCCGATGATCGTTGGCGAAACGCAGGATACCTGCGTGGTGCTCGCGCGCGATTTCGCCCAGCTGTGGGAGGGGAAGGATCCGCTGGTTATCGGCGAGCGGTTAGCCGAACTTGATGCCTTCATTGCGCGCAACACGACCATCAAGAGTGCCTTTGATATGGCGTTGTATGACATTGCGGCCAAGCATGCAGGTATGCCACTATACCGTTTCCTGGGGGGCAGCGTGCGCGATATCATTACCGATATCACGGTGGGTATTGCCAGCCCCCCGGAAATGGCAGCCAAGGCATCGGCCTTTAAAGAACAGGGAGCAGCGGTGCTAAAAGTGAAGTTAGGGAAAGGGCCGGTGGAGGATATCGAGCGCATCCGCGCAATTAGGGAACAGGTGGGGATGGCCTTGCCCATCCGGATAGACGCTAACCAAGGGTGGACCTATGAAGACGCCGTTGTTGCACTTCAAGGGTTGCAGCCGTTCAATATCCAGTTTTGCGAACAGCCCATGCGGAGCTATAACGACCACCTGCTACCCCAACTGCGTGCGCAAACCACCATCCCTGTCATGGCCGATGAAAGTTGCTATGACCACCGGGATGCCGTCCGCTTGGCTACGCAAGATGCCTGCGACTACATCAACATTAAGTTTTCCAAATCCGGCGGCATCGCCGAGGCGCTGCGTATCCAGCAGGCTGCGGCAAACCACCACATCCCGTGCATGATCGGCGGTATGCTGGAAAGCCGTTTGGCCCTGTCGGCCAAGGTACATTTTGCGTATGCCGCGCCCAATGTGCAGTTCTTCGATATGGATACTTGCATGCTCGGTCACCTCGAAGACCCGGTGACCGGGGGCGTGCAGTTTAGTGGTTATCAGCTATCGTTGCCCGAGCAGCCGGGCATCGGCGCCGATATCGACCCGGCGTTCCTCCGTAAATGCGAGCGCTGGGAAGTCTAATGGGTTAGTCACCTTCGGACTTCTAACTTCATGCCGAAAGTCCTACCTTTGTGCCGGAGAATAAACATGTATACCAACAAACACGATATGAGCAAAGCGAAAGGGCCGATTTCCCGATTTATCGAAACGAATTACCTGCACTTCAATGCCGCAGCATTGGTTGACGCCGCCAAAGGTTACGAAGCCCACCTCGATGCGGGCGGTAAAATGATGATTACCCTAGCCGGGGCGATGAGTACCGCCGAGTTGGGCATTTCACTGGCTGAGATGATCCGGCAGGATAAGGTATCCATCATCAGCTGCACCGGCGCTAACCTCGAAGAGGATATCATGAACCTTGTTGCCCATTCGCACTACAAACGCGTGCCCCATTACCGCGACCTTAGTCCGCAGGACGAATGGGAGCTGTTGGAAAACCACTATAACCGCGTTACCGATCCCTGTATCCCCGAAGAAGAAGCCTTTCGGCGTATCCAGCAGCATATCCACAAGATCTGGGCGGATGCCGAGCAGGCCGGTGAGCGGTATTTCCCGCACGAATACATGTATAAATTGCTCAATAGCGGTGTGTTGCAGCAATATTACGAGATCGATCCAAAAAACTCCTGGATGCTGGCGGCCGCCGAGAAGAACTTGCCCATCGTCGTGCCCGGTTGGGAAGACAGCACCATGGGGAATATCTTCGCTTCTTATGTCGTTAAGGGTGCACTGAAAGCCTCGACCATGAAAAGCGGTATCGAATACATGGCGTACCTTTCCGATTGGTATATCAAGAACTCCGGTGGCAAGGGCGTAGGCTTCTTCCAGATTGGTGGCGGCATCGCGGGCGATTTCCCGATATGCGTGGTGCCCATGCTGTACCAGGACTTGGAGATGGAAAATATCCCTTTCTGGAGTTATTTCTGCCAGATCTCCGATTCGACCACGTCGTACGGCTCGTACTCCGGAGCGGTGCCCAACGAGAAAATCACGTGGGGCAAGTTGGATATCAACACGCCGAAATTCATCGTTGAGTCCGATGCCACCATTGTTGCACCACTTATCTTCGCCTGGGTATTGGGGCAGTAGTTGGCTTGAGGATGGAGCGCAGATGACTCAGATTAACGCAGATTAGCAAACGGCAAAAAAGCAAAAGAATGTCGCAGTCGACAATCAATACCGTTGATCCCATCGCACTCCGTTATTTGATGACGGAGGCGCTTTTTGCGGTCGATGGAAACGCAGCCGAAGCCCTGGCGGCCGTACAAAAAGCGACGTCCGAGCCCGAGCCACGGCAAGCCGTGCCGTCGTTCGATTATTTTGGCCAAAATAAGCGCAACTACCTGTTTTTGACGCACGAACAGCAACACGATTGGATGCCCGAAGCCGCTATGGCGGCGTTCATCAAAACCTTGGCGGCCCTGAACCTGGCCGAAGACGATGTGGCGTTGTTGAACCTCGCCACCTTGGCGGGGCCACCATCGGTTGAGCAACTGACACTCTTTTTTAAACCCAAAGTGGTCATTAATCTCGGTACCCCGTTTGCCTGGCCCGAACAAGAGGGTCTAAACATATTCCATACATACGCGTTTGGCGAAATGCTGGCCGATGCCGAGAAGAAGCGCGCTTTTTGGACCGCCATTAAACGATTGTTGATATGATCCAACTGGTTTTTGCTACCAATAATGCCCACAAGCTGGAAGAAGTACGTGCCGTGGTGGGCGATAAATTCGACATCCGTACACTTGCCGATCTTGGATGTACGGACGATATCCCCGAGACAGGCGATACATTTGAAGCGAATGCGTCTCAAAAGAGCACCTACCTATACGAGCGTTACGGATGCAACTGTTTCGCGGACGATTCCGGTCTTGAAGTAACCGCATTGGGCAATGAACCCGGTGTGTATTCCGCCCGGTATTCCGGCACGCGCGATATGGAAAAAAATATCGACCTGTTACTGCAACGGCTGGGATACCGATCCGACCGCACGGCGCGGTTCCGTACCGTCATATCACTCCGGATAGGGGATGAAGAGCATTTTTTCGAAGGGATGGTCGAGGGGACGATCGGTTATGAACGTCAAGGCGATAGTGGTTTTGGTTACGACCCACTGTTCACGCCGACAGGCTACCGAAAAACATTTGCCCAGATGGCACCGGAAGAGAAAAATGCCATCAGTCACCGTGCGTTGGCCGTGGCTAAACTGGCTGATTTCCTAAAAGCGAATTATTGATTCGCATTTCAAATACCGTTGCTTACCTTAAAAAAGCATAATCGTTTTAGCTTTTCTTGGGGTTTATTGCCAATTAATTTTATATTTGGTCACAAATAATGACGTGCCGGCAGGGCACGGGCAAAGAACTAAACATAAGCAGTTAAATAGACCCTATTGTAATGATTTCATATCAGATCAAAACGAACCCGACCGTATACGATGCGATTGTAGTGGGTTCCGGTGCAGGCGGCGGGATGACCGGTTACGTATTGGCCAATGCCGGGCTAAATGTGTTGATGCTGGAGGCGGGCCCCTTTTTCGACCCGGCGAAAGATGCACTTCAAATGCGATGGCCGTGGGAGTCGCCTCGTAGAGGTGCGAGTACGGTGAGGCCCTTTGGCGACTTCGACGCGGCCTATGGCGGTTGGGAGCTGGATGGAGAGCCCTACACCCATGTGCCGGGTACGTCGTTCGATTGGTTCAGGGCACGGATGCTCGGTGGCCGTACCAACCACTGGGGTCGCATCTCGCTGCGTATGGGTCCCGACGATTTCAAACCGACCGATGGCGTTACCGAGGAATGGCCCATTACATATGACGAAATCAAACCTTATTACGACCGTGTCGATCGGATGATTGGCATCTATGGTACGGTTGAAGGGATCCGGAACGAGCCTGATGGCATTTTCCTGAAACCACCCAAACCGCGGCTCAATGAATTGTATATCAAACAAGGAGCGCAGAAGGCCGGCGTGCCGGTTATCGCGGGCCGCGGTTCGGTGCTCACCGAAGCCCTGCCGGGGGTGGAAGGCCGCGGCACCTGCTTTTTCTGCGGGCAATGTGGCCGCTCCTGCCGGGTGTATGGCGACTTCTCATCGTCGTCGTGCCTGGTCATACCGGCAATGAAAACGGGTAAGCTGACGGTGGTGGACAATGCGATGGTCCGTGAGGTGCTTACCGACGACGAAGGACGGGCCACCGGTGTTTCCTATGTGGATACCCGCGATCTCCAGGAGCATGCCGTGCAGGGCAAGTTGGTGGTTTTGGGAGCGAGCGCATGCGAAAGTGCACGGCTCATGCTGAACTCAAAATCGGCCGCTCATCCCGGCGGTCTGGGCAACAGCAGTGGGCTGGTAGGGCGGTATTTGCACGACTCCACCGGCGCCAGTGCAGGTGGCTTCCTTCCGCAGCTGCTCGATAGAAAACGTTACAATGAAGATGGGGTGGGCAGTGTGCATATTTATTCGCCTTGGTGGGGGGATAACCGAAAACTCAGCTTCCCCCGTGGATACCACATCGAATACGGTGGGGGATTGCATATGCCGTCGTACGGCTTTACGAACGGGGTGCCCGGTATGCGCCACCTCGTGCCCGCCCGAGATGGTAGCCAGCGCGAACAGGGCGGATACGGTGCAGAGCTGAAAGACGACTACCGGCGTTTTTACGGCGCTGGCGTGGGCATGGCTGGCCGGGGTACGGCATTGGCCCGGTATGATAATTATTGCGAGATCGACCCCACACGCGTCGATAAATACGGTATCCCCGTGCTTCGCTTCCATTACAAATGGGCCAATGAGGAGGTTGAACAGGCTAAGCATATGCAGGAAACCTTCCGCGAAATCCTGCATGAGATGGGAGCAGAGGGCATATCCTCGATGCCGGGACCGGAAACCTCGTATGGTTTGGAAGCACCGGGTAAGATCATCCATGAGGGTGGCACCACACGCATGGGCGACGACCCAAAGAAATCGGTGCTGAACAAATGGGGGCAGTCGCACGATTGCAAGAACGTGTTCGTGGTCGACGCGGGTCCGTTTGTGCAGCAGGGCGACAAAAACCTCACGTGGACTATCCTTGCCCTGTCTATGCGCACGGCGGATTATATTTTAGAACAACGTAATAAACTGAATATCGGATAACCAAAGATACAGATATGAACAGAAGAGACACCTTAAAGGCACTTGGCTTAGCGGCAGCGGCGGGTGGGGCATTGATGCTTGATTCCTGTGGTCCTAAAACGGCAAAGAAAGGTGCAACGAAAGTGGGCGAGCAACTGCCGGGCGTAACGGATGTCGAGCATGAGCGCAACATGAAGCTGGCCGAAGAACAGTTTTTTTCAGCCCATGAGTTGGCCACCCTGGGGGTGCTGGCCGATATCATCATACCGGCCGACGACGTTTCGGGCAGTGCCACCGATGCGGGGGTACCCGACTTTATCGAATTCATGGTGAAAGATATCCCTAGTTACAAGGTCCCCATGCGGGGCGGCCTCAAATGGCTCGACATGCAGTGCCAGCGGCGCTATGGCAACGCTTTTGTGAACTGCGACCCGGAACGCCAATTGCAAATGGTAGACGAGATTGCCTATCCGGCAAAAGCCAAACCGGAGATGGCCCCAGGCGTATCGTTTTTCAGTTTAATGCGTAACCTCACCGCATCGGGTTTCTTCACCAGCGAGATCGGGGTGAAAGATATCGGCTACGTTGGCAACAAACCCGGTGTTTGGGACGGTGTGCCCAAAGATGTCCTTGAAGCACACGGATTCAAGAGCGCTTGGGGATAATTTTTGCGTTTGCATATCAGCCCAACTTTATCTAAGTTTGATTGCGTTTTATTATCATTAATAGGTATAAAGTTGATGAACTCGATATTAGTCCCCACCGATTTTTCGGAAAATGCATTTGTTGCTGCTGCATATGCATGTGCATTGGCCAACGCCTCAAAGCAAAAGGTACGATTGCTGCATGTTTATATTGCGTTGTATTCGGGCTTTGGCGAAGATGGCAACAGTGTGAAGCAGATTAAATTAGCGGAAACCGAATCCACAACGGCGATGAAGAACCTACTGGAAAGTCTGACTAGCCAGTTCCCCGGAATCGACATCGAAGGCGAGTGTGTCAAAGGGTTCATGATCGATGTGGTGACCGACAAACTCAAACGGAATGAGCATTCGTTGGTGGTCATGGGCACCAAAGGGGCTACCAACATTACGGAAAGCATTCTGGGTAGTACCACTTTTGAAGTAATCAAGAAGTCACCGGTGCCCGTATTGGTGGTTCCGATCGATACGCCCGATTTTTCCTTCCGGCGGGTGGGTTTTTTTACGGCCTATGATGACCATGAACTCGATGCCTTGATGGCGTTGCAGCAAGCGATCAATCTCAAACCCCACTTATCTATGCTGCATTTTTATACGGAAGATGAGGCTAGGCCCGAAAAGGAACTTGCCCGCTGGCAACGTAAGGTGGAAGCGGCATTCCCCCATTGGGCAGTTTCTTGCAAAGCGATGCTTGTCGAAAAAGTCGATATCAACGCCGTAACGCAGGAGGCGAAGGCGGATGGGTTGGACCTACTGGTATTTGCGAGGCCCCATAAATCATTCTTCGAGAAAATCTTCAGGCCCAGCCTCACCAAAGCCATCGCCAATTACCCAACGGTCCCGTCGCTGTTTATCAGAACGTGAGCCTCGGATCAGTTTACCGGAGTATACCGATATGCAAAAAGAAAGGAAGTGTTGGTTAGGTTTGGTGGCCATACTTGTGTCGGTATCCCTAAGTGGCCCACTCAATGGGCAGCAATCCCTACCGAACGATTCATTGAAAAATGTCTTCCGAGGTGATTTTTTAATCGGTACCGCATTGAATACCCGTCAAATCAATGCAACCGACGGTTCGACCGACGAGCTAATCAAACAGCAGTTCAATGCTATCACAGCCGAAAATGCCATGAAAGCCCAGGTCATCCATCCACGGTGGGGACAGTTTGATTTTGATGCAGCCGATAGGTTTGTAGCATACGGAAACCGAGCGGGTATGTATACGGTAGGCCATACGTTAATCTGGCACAGCCAGCTACCGGCCTTCGTTCAGGCAATTACGCAGGCGGACTCCCTCCGGCAGTTTATGGAGCTGCATATTCGCACCGTCGCGCAACGTTATACGTCATCGATTGACAGCTGGGACGTTGTCAACGAGGCCCTTAATGAAGACGGTTCATGGCGCGAATCCGTGTTTTACAACGTCCTGGGTGAGGATTACATCATAGAAGCTTTTCGAATGGCGGCCGAAGCTGCTCCCAAAGCCAAGCTATATTATAACGATTTTAATATCGAACGGCCACGGAAGCGTGCCGGTGCCATCCGGTTGATCAAGAAGTTACAAGCTGCCGGCGTACGTATAGACGGGGTGGGTATACAGGGACATTGGCATATCGGTAAAATACCGCTGGATGACATTGAGCAGAGTATCCTTGAATATTCGGCCCTAGGCCTCGAGGTGGCTATTACGGAACTCGACCTGGAAGTATTGCCGCGCAACTTCCAAGGAGCCGATATAAACCGACGAATGGTGGCCAACGACCCGGCATTAAATCCCTATGTAAATGGCCTGCCCGATAGCGTGCAACAGCAATTGGCCGCTGATTACGGGCGTTTGTTTCGCCTTTTCCTGAAACATAGAGAACACATCAGCCGGGTAACTTTCTGGGGCGTGAACGATGGGCACTCATGGCTCAATCACTGGCCGGTTCGCGGGCGGACAAACTATCCGCTGGTATTCGACCGCGATAATCGGCCCAAGGAAGCTTTCTTCAAGATCATCGATACCAAAAAAGCACCGTAATCCACCACTCCAGTCACGCAACCCAACGGATACATGCCGCTAGGGGTGGCCCTAGCTACTTCGATTCCCGCGGATCAGTGGGCCCTTTTTTGCAAATTTTGCAAAGAACCAATGATTCTTTTCTGTATTTTGCGGGAGATACCCAGTGTAGCGTAAATATAGACCAGTTTTATGGCCATTATCACCATTCTATTAAGCATTGCCGCCATCGTGCTGCTCATCACCAAATTGAAATTACATCCGTTCTTAGCCCTGTTGCTTGTCAGTATCGTCACCGGGCTGGCCAGTGGTATGGAGCCTGTCGGCGTCGTCGACGCCATCCAAGATGGTTTTGGCGGCACCATCGGTAAAATAGGCTTGGTCATCATCTTGGGGATTTTGATCGGGGCATTCCTGGAAAAATCCGGCGGTGCCATGGTACTTGCCAATAACATGTTGGCGATCATCGGAAGAAAGCGGGTGATTACCGCCATGGGGGTCATCGGGTACATCATTTCCATCCCGGTCTTCTCCGACAGCGCTTTCGTTTTGCTATCATCGTTGAATAAGAGTCTGACCAAAAAGGCCGGCCTTTCTTTGGCGGGTACGGCGATTGCCCTGGGGCTGGGGTTGTCATGTACACACGCGCTGGTGCCACCAACCCCCGGGCCGATTGCGGCTGCGGGAATACTCGATGCCGATTTGGGCATTGTGATGGGCCTCGGTATGATTGCGGCCGGTGTGGCCTTGGTCGCAGCTTTGCTGTTTGCCCACAAGGTAGCGGCAAAGGTAGACCTCGATCCGGGCGAAATCGAGGAGGAACCCGACCAAGTGGATACCCATCGGCCTAGCCTTTTCAGCGCCTCGCTTCCGATTTTCGTTCCCATTTTACTAATCGTCGGGAAGTCACTTTCGGTCTATATGGCGGCAGAAGGATGGCAGGTGTATTTGGGCCGCTTCCTCGATTTTTTCGGCGAACCGGTAATTGCGTTGCTGGTCGGTTTTGGCTGCTGCCTCGTTTTGCCGAAGAAATTAGATAAAAACATGTTATCTACGGATGGTTGGGTCAATGACGCATTGACGGATTCAGCGACGATTATTATGGTGACCGGTGCCGGCGGCATTTTCGGGGCAGTGCTGCAAAATTCGGGAATAGCAACCACGTTGGGCGATATGCTCACATCGTCTAACCTCGGCATTCTACTTCCTTTCTTGTTGGCGGCCGCTTTGAAGAGTGCGCAAGGATCGTCTACCGTGGCGTTAATCACTGCGGCATCGGTGACGGCTCCACTGATGGGTGCATTGGGCTTCGTAAGCGAGCTCGATAAGGCGCTGGTCGTCATTGCCATTGGGGCAGGCTCACTGGTCGTCTCCCATGTCAATGATAGTTTCTTCTGGGTACTTACCCAAATCACTAAAATGGAGGTGAAAACGGGTTATAAATTGCACACGATGGGTACGTTCATCATCGGTTGCACCGCGATGATTACGGTCTACGTCATGTTCTGGTTGTTGCATTAGGAGGTCACAACCCATTCGCCCTCGCCGTTATTTCGGCGATATCGAGCACTTCCACCTCCTGCTCTTTCTCTTTGGCCTTCACGCCGTCGCGCAGCATGGTCATGCAGAAAGGGCAAGCGGCAGCGATAATCTCGGGTTGGGTTTCGAGCGCCTCTTCCACACGCTCCACGTTGATGTCCTTGTTGCCCTTCTCGGGCTCTTTGAATAGCTGTGCCCCGCCTGCCCCGCAGCAGAGGCCATTGCTGCGGCAACGTTTCATCTCCACCAGTTGTGCATCTAGGCTTTCGAGTGCCTTCCGCGGTGCTTCGTAGACATCGTTGCCCCGCCCGAGGTAGCAGGGATCATGGTATGTGATACGCCGGCCCTTAAAGGATTCTCCTCCGGCGGCTTTCAGCTTCCCGTCGTCGATCAATTGCTGTATCAGCTGCGTATGGTGGATGACCTCGTAGTGACCACCCACATCGGGGTATTCGTTCTTGATGATGTTGAAGCAATGGGGGCAGGCGGTAACGATTTTCTTCACTTCATAACCGTCGAGCACCTGGATGTTGGCCATCGCCTGCATTTGGAAAAGGAATTCATTGCCCGCCCGCTTGGTCGGATCACCCGTGCAGCTCTCCTCTACACCCAGAACAGCATATCGCATGCCCACGTGTTGCAATATTTTGCAGATGTCACGCATAATCCGTTGCGCGCGCTCGTCGAAACTACCTGCGCAGCCCACCCAAAAAAGGATTTCGGCCGTCTCGCCTTTGGCCACCAGTTCGGCCATCGTTGGTATGTGCAGTTCTTTCATAAATCCCTCCAATTTCCACGGTCGGCCTGCGCATATTTCCAGGGCGCCCCATTGTTTTCTACGTTCCCAAACATCGTATTCAAGCTAGCAGGCGCTTTTGATTCCTCCATCACGGCATAGCGCCGTAGTTCTACAATGATTTCCAGCGGGTTGATGTTTACGGGGCAGGCTTCCACGCAGGCATTGCACGTGGTGCAAGCCCAGATTTCCTCGCGGGTGATGTAATCGTCGATCAGGGACTTGCTATCGTCGGCCGCACCTTTGCCCTTACGGATGTTTTTACCCACTTCCACCATCCGATCGCGCGTATCCATCATGATTTTCCGGGGCGATAGTAGCTTGCCGGTCAAGTTTGCGGGGCACACGGATGTACATCGCCCACATTCCGTACAGGTATAAGCGTCCAACAGGTTTTTCCATGTCAGGTCTTGCACGTCTTTAGCACCGAAGCGCGCGGGAACATCCGCCTCGCTGGGTGTGTAGGCCGGGTCGAGCATGGCCTTCACCTCGTTGGTTACGCTGTCCATATTGGTAAAGCGGCCCTTGGGATACAGGTTCGAAAAGTACGTATTGGGAAATGCTAGTAGGATATGGAGGTGCTTGGAGTAGGGGAGGTAGTTGAGGAAAACCAGCACCCCGACGATATGGAACCACCAACAGGCCCGTTCAATCGCGATGAGCGATGTCGTATTATCGGGAAGCAGCGGCAGCAGCCACGCACTTACCGGAAACGCTCCGGCCCGGGGGTATTGGGCGGCGCCTAGGAGCTGCAGTTTGTGGTCGGCCGCGTTCATGGTGAGGAAAGCCCCCATCAGCATGATTTCGGCAATGAGGATGAGGTTGGCATCGGTGCGTGGCCATGGCGTCATTTCCGTACCGGAAAAACGTTTGATGCGGGCGATATTGCGT
>NZ_JBMQOC010000114.1:0-6392 GCF_053550995.1 Parapedobacter sp. | reverse complement strand
TTGGTGATCATGTTGATAAACAGCACCAGGAACTTGGCGATGAAGCTGATCAGTGCCGCAATGGCCACCGCATAGGCGGCGATAACGATGATGCGGGTTTTGTTCGGTAATGCTGATGAATTGATCCCTTCCGAACTGAGGGTGTCGTTGAGCGACATCGAGATGGGGATGCCCGCTTGATTTTTTGAAGTCATAGTTGGCTACAAAAGTAGGATTTATAATAGTTATCCGAAATAAAAAACCCCGGCGATTCACATCGGCGGGGTTCTACTAACTAAACTAAACAACTATATAAACATACTTTATAAACAGTGAGCAAACATATAGGTTATTAAGACTAATTCCAAATAATTTTTTGAATTTTGTGGGAAGCGGCACAAAAAAGAAGCCCCGCTGCGTGTGCGGGGCTGTATACCTTACCAACCGTATGGGGGTGGCAACCTTGTGGCTGGCAGTGAAAGGTTAATTGAACATGATATTGAAAGTGGTTCCGATGCCTACCTGTTGTAGGTTACCACCGTTTGCGTCTTTCCGGAAAATGCCATTGTAGAACCCGAAAATGTTCCAAAGCCGGTTGTGGTAACCAACCTGTGGCCGCACATACATACCGCCATTGCCATTGAGGTCGCTTCCGGTTTGGAAGCTATAGCCCACGTCGGTGCCGACGAAAAACCCTTGGCTAGCGGGATAATAGCGGGCAAAAATGCCAACGGGCACCGATCCGAAATTTTCGTGTCCGTCTTTGGGGAAATAATGGGTGTACCCCGACGCGAGGCCGAGCCCCCAATTGGGCGTAGACATGAGTTGCCCTTTGATATCAGCCCCAAGTGCCACGCTGGTTTGGTCGGCCAGGTCCGCGATAGGTATCCCTACATTGACGCCGGCTTTTATCCAGGAGTTCTTGGGGGTGATTTCAGTAGCGCGCTGTTGGGCATAAACACCCGGTGTAAATGCCAGTACCATAAGGGCGACGAAAAGCGCTCGATGGGTGGGTTGTTTCCGTTTCATACCCTACCTTATGCAAAGGGTATACCAATTTTATAACAATCGATGGTCCTTGAACCAGGCAATGGCGGCATCGATGCCGCTTTCGATGGGTTTGAACGCCGTGCCCAACTGGGCTTGTGCTTTCTTATTGGTATAATAGTTATTGACGCACAGGATTTTCATGTTTATGCTCGATAGGGCGGTGCGGACCCCAAGCCATCGCAGTACATCGCCGAAGTAACCGGCAGCCTGCAGTAGCGGTGGGGGCACACGGACCAGTAGCGTCCGCTGGCCGGTCTGCGCGGATAGTTTTTGGAAAAAAGCGCGATAGGTGAGGTTTTCGCCAGCTAATAGATAGGCTTCCATATGTTGGCCTCTCTCCAGCGCATCTACCACGCCCAGGGCGGCATCTTCGGCGTTGACGAAGTTTTTGCCGCCGGGTGGGTGGAAGACCACCTTTTTGCCATAGCCCATGCGGATGATCGTGCCGGAACTGGGTTTCCCGTCGTACGGGCCGATCATAAACGTGGGGCTGACGATGGTAATGGCGATTTTGCCGGCGGCGGCGAGTAGCTGGCGTTGTCCTTCGAGCTTACTTTTGGCATACCATGCATCGGCAAAGGGTGCCCCGGGGGGGAGGGTCTCGTTGCCCGGTGCACCCAGTGACCCATAGCCGAAGGTATTGGCCGTACCCACGTAAACGATTTTTCGGGCACCGTGTTTTACGGCAGCTTGAATGACGTTTTGGGTGCCCTGCACATTGATTCGATGGTAATCGGCGTAGCGAAGCAGGCGTTGGTCTGTCGTGGCGGCACAGTGGATAATGTAATCGCAGCCGGCGACGGCCCGATCCAACGACCGGGCATCGGTGATGTCGCCCACGGCAAGCTCCAGACGGGCATGGGGGGGAAGGAGAAATTTGCGGGTGTCGCGGATGAGCCCCTTCACCTGATACCCGCGCGCTAGTAAGGTAATGATGGTGTTGGTGGCTAGCAGGCCATTTGCGCCGGTAACCAATACCTTCATGCGCGTTTAACCTCCTTCTTCATGGCCCGGGTAAGCAACGGCAGGCGGATGTATACGGGAAGAAATTTCATGACCATCCACGTCAGTTTATTTACCCAGTTGAGCATGATGAGCGTATCGCGCTTGAAGAGCTGCCTAACCGCGATCGCCGCCACTTCTTCCGGCGTAAGCAATCCCATCGTGGCGAAAAAGCCCTGCTGCTGCAGACGGGCAGAAGAGTCTGCGTTGGTCATCATCGGACCCGGGTTAACCACGCTGAAAAAGACATTGCTATCGGCAAACTCTTGGTAAAGGCCCCGGCTGAGGCTATGTACAAATGCCTTCGATGCGGGGTACACCGTTTTGTATCCGATGGGGCTGTATGCCGCCACACTCCCCACATTGAGTACATAAGCCTGGTTGTTTTTCATCAGATTGGGCAACAATTGGTGGGTAAGCAAGGCGGTGGCTTTGACATTGAGTTGGATGATGCGGTCGAGGTAGTCGACATCGACATCTTGGAACCGCTGGGTACCCCCGCAGCCCGCATTGTTGATCAGTACCGATACTGCAAACCGCTCGTTCACCCAGTTGGCCAGCGCTACGATATTCGCTTTTTGCGTCAGATCGGTCTCATAGCAATGGGCTTCCTGGCCCAATTCTGCTACTTGGCTAGCTACGAAATCGATGCCCTCGCCCGGTAGACTGACCAGGATGGTATTGAACTGGCGCCTAGCCAACTCGAGTGCAAATGCTTTGCCCAACCCTTGGCTTGCTCCTGTTACCAATGCATATATTTTGCCCATCGGTGGTAAAAATACGATAATTTTTGGAAGTGGATGGGCTTACGGCTGCGCTTTCTGCCGGGCCAGCTCCGCGCAGAAAAGCGCGGCGGAAATAGCCACATTGAGCGACTCGGCGTTGCCCACACGCGGAATGGTGACCCGCTGCGTGATATGGGGAAGTACGGCCGGGCCGATGCCATTGCCTTCATTGCCCAACACCACCAGCCCGTGCTGGCCGAAATCCGTATCGTAAAGGGCACGGCCATCGAGAACCGCCCCGAATACGGGAACGGGTGAACGGACCACCAGGTCGGCGAGATCGGTATAGCATACCTGCATGCGGGCAAGGGACCCCATGCTGGCCTGTACGGTTTTGGGATTGTAAGCGTCTACCGAGCCAACCGAGCAAATCACCCGCTCCAGGCCAAACCAGTCGGCCGTACGGATAATCGTGCCCAGGTTGCCCGGATCTTGGATGTCATCCAGTACCAAATGGAAACCCTGTTGCAGCGTAGCCGCCGTTAAGGGGGGATAGGCGGGTATACGTACCACGGCCAGCACACCCTGTGGGGACTTGAGGGCGCTGATGCGCGCCAACGTCGGCTCATCGATTTCAACCGATTTTATATTTTGCGGGATTTTAGGCAATTTTGCAGCCGTTTGTGCGGTATGGTAAATACGTTGGACACTGTAGTCGGAATGGAGGAATTCCTTGACAGATTTAACACCTTCCACAATAAACAACCCGTGTTCCCTGCGGAATTTTTTTTGCTGAAGCGACGTAATGGCACGGATTTGCGGTTTTGAAAGCATTGTCAATGGTTAAACGGGATTGTCTTTTTACGTATGCAAGTATAATGCTTTTGCTGGTATTATTTGCATCGTGCCGCTCCACACGGTTGCTTGAAGCCGACCAAGCATTGGTTACCAAGGTCGAAATCGATGGCATTGATCCGCAATTTGCCGAGGGCGCGCAAGCCTATATTCCGCCCGCCTTGCGACCCAATTCGCGCATCAATCTATTTATCTATAACCTGGCGAACGCCCGGAAAGGACGGTACCGCACCACAAACATCCGCAACGTAGGGGAACCACCGCATATCCTCGACAGCGCCCTCGTCGATTTTTCTACCCAACAGATTGCCCGTTACCTGCTATCCAAGGGGTATTTCAATGCCACGGTCGACCAGGATATCATACGGCGGGGCAAGCGTGCACACCTGCATTTCCATGTGGTGCCTGGCGAACCGTTTACGCTCCGCCAGGTGGATGTCGATATCGCCGATACGGCGCTGGTTCGTCTGTATGCTGAACGGCTTAGCGCAACGAGTCCCATCAAGCCCGGGTCGCGCTATGATGCCGACTCGTTGGTGGCCGAGCGTGAACGGCTGTATTACCTGATGCGGCAGCGGGGCTATTACGACTATTTACGGCAATATATGCGCGTGGACGTGGACTCCACCCTGCAACGTAATCAAGCGGACGTGCGGCTGATCGTGGATAATCCCGAGGGACGGACGGGGCATACCCAATTCCATATCGACAGCAGTTTCGTCGTGATCAAACACGATCGGGCCGAACTGAACCAGCCGGTACCCGATAAGACCGAATGGGAAGGACAGCTTGCATTCGAGGACTATACCGGGCGCTTCCGGGCGGCACCCATCGCGCGGTACTTGTTTCACCGGCAGGGGGATACCTATAACGCCAATTTGGAAAACCTTACCTATGACCGGCTTTACGAACTGAATGGTTTCCGCAATGTGAAGATCAATTATGAGAAGGTGGATTCCAATCGGCTGAATGTGTACTACGAGCTGGTTCCGCGGCCCTATATGGGTAATCAAATTGAGGGCGAATATACCTTCAACGCAGGGATGAGTGGTTTCAACATTGGAAATACCTTTACCCACCGTAACCTCTTCGGCGGACTGGAGCAGTTGGAAGTGAAGTTGCGTTACGGGGTATTGTTTGACTCGAGGCTTTCCGGGGGGCTACTCGACCGGGTGTTCAACAACGACTTCCAGATCGGGGTGAACATCACCGTGCCGCGGTTGATTACGCCGTTCGCCGTTCCGCCGGTGGGTAGGAGTGGATTGCCACGCACGGTGTTCTCCGCCAACATACAGGCGTTTGACCAACGCCAGACTTACTCGAATCGCTATTTCAGCGGCACGCTATCCTACAACTGGTTCGATACCCGCTACAAGCAGCACAACCTGACTCCCATCGTGCTCGAATACCGGTATGGCCGTTTGAACAGTGAGTTTGCTCAAGACTTGATTGATAACGGCTTTTTATTGTATGTGCGTAGCAACAACAGAGCCTATTTCGGGCTAGGCTCGCAATATGCGTACACGGTGAACGCCGCCCGGCTTTCGAGGCTCGAAAATTTCCTCTATTTCCGGGGTGCCGTTGACTTGAGCGGAAACCTGCTCGGGTTGGCGGGCACGGTAATCGATTTCAAACGGAATGTGGATGGGGAGAGAGAAATTTTAGGTGTACCTTATCTACAATATGCCAAAGTCGAAACGGATATACGGTATTATCGGTACCTGGGTGGAGACCGGCAACTTGTGGTGCGGCTCAATCCGGGGGTAGCCATTCCCTATGGCAACAACTCGAGCCTGCTGATTTTCGAAAAAAGCTTTTTTGGCGGAGGAATGAATGGTATAAGGGCATGGCAGGCACGTACATTGGGCCCCGGCAACTACAACCGCAAAGTGCTCGACCCTGGCCTGCGCCTTAATCTTCGCAACCTCGACCAATTGGGGGAAATTAAACTGGAAGGGAATATAGAATACCGCTTTAAGCTGGTGGATGATATCTTCGGGGCGAAACTCAAGGCGGCTACGTTTGCCGACTTCGGTAATATCTGGCGCTTCAACGAAAATGAACTGAATCCGGGCGGTGAATTTAAATTCGACCGTTTCCTTGGACAGATGGCCATCGGTGCCGGTGCCGGCCTGCGGTTCGATCTGGACTATTTCGTTGTCCGGCTGGATGCCGGAGTGAAGGTGCGCGACCCGCAGTTTGACGGTGCACAACAATGGGTTATTTCGGAGTTTTTCAACAATAGGGCGTTTAAAGAGCAATACCGCCTTACGAACGCCCCCGACCGTTATCATTTCGTGCAATATAACTTCGGGATAGGGATGCCTTTTTAAATGAGCGACTTAAGACCATGGGTGATCGTTTCGAAGATATTCTCTAAATCCAGTCCTTTGCTGTAATTATAGACAAACAAGGCCACCAATACGATAATGGCCAATACCATGATCCGCTTGAAGAGGTAGGCGATAAGGAGGATAATCGCTGGGATAAGGATGAGGAAATACCAATTGATAGCGATGGGGTTGAGGCCCTGGTCGCGTTTCCATATGAAGTAGAGCCTACCGTGGGAGCCTTGCTGGTTACGGTGTTTGATGAATACGAAGGCCGACGTTTCGATAGGGTGTGAGGTGATGGCGACCCCGTCGTGGAACTGCAACTCCTGTTTAAAGCCGTTAATGACGAATTGAAAGGTGCCGGAAACGGTTTCATTGGGGCGCTCTTCGGCATCGGTGGCAATGATGGCCAGTTTGCCGTTCTTAATCAGGTTTTCCTTTACAACGA